>CALMBS010000318.1 GCA_937860285.1 uncultured Chloroflexota bacterium | reverse complement strand
GGCTGCCCAATGGTCATGACCAGCGGCAATGTCAGCGAGGAGCCCAACGCAAAGGACAACGACGAGGCCGTCGAGCGGCTGGGCCGCATCGCAGACTTCTTCCTGGAGCACAACCGGGACATCTTCGCCAAGTACGACGACAGCGTCTGCCTGGTGGAGAAGGACGTCCCTCGGGTGGTGCGGCGGGCCCGCGGCTACGCGCCCTATCCCATCCCGCTGCCCTTCGAATCGCGGCCGGTGCTGGCCTGCGGCGCCGAGGAGAAGAACACCTTCTGCCTGACCCGGGACCGGCACGCCTTCGTGTCGCAGCACATCGGCGACATGGAAAACGAGGAGACCCTGCAGCACTTCGAGAAGACCATCGACCTCTACCGCCGGCTCTTCCGCATCGAGCCGGAGGCGGTGGCCTGCGACCTGCACCCCGAGTACCTGCCCACCAAGTACGCCCGCCGGCTGGCGGCGGGCAATAGCCGCCTGCGCCTGGTCCCGGTGCAGCACCATCACGCTCACATTGCCAGCTGCCTGGTGGAGAACGCCGCCCGCGTGCCCGCCGGGCAGCCGGTGATCGGAGTGGCCTTTGACGGGACCGGCTTCGGCGTCGACGGCACCATCTGGGGCGGCGAGTTCCTGGTGGCGGACCTGGCGGGGTCTCGCCGGGTGGGGCACCTGGAGTGTGTGCCCATGCCGGGGGGGGCGGCGGCCGTCAGGAAGCCGTACCGCATGGCCCTGGGCTATCTCCTGGCCCTGCTGGGGCCCGACTACCCTCTGCACGGGCTGCCCCTGCTGGGCCCGCTGGAAACGGGGGAGCTGGTGGTGGTGGGGCGCCAGGTGGAGCGCCGGGTCAACTCGCCGCTGACCTCCTCTGCCGGGCGGCTGTTCGACGCCGTCTCCGCCCTGGCCGGGGTGCGGGGAGAGGTGGACTATGAGGCGCAGGCCGCCATCGAGCTGGAGATGCTGGCCGAGGGGGACGCGCGGGAGTCACGGACGTACCCGTTCACGCTGGCCGAGCAGGACGGCTGCCGGGTGGTGCAGCTGGGGGAGCTGGTGGCCGCGGTGGCCGAGGACGTGAAGGACGGGGCCGGTGCCGGCGCGGTGTCCACCCGGTTCCACTGGACCATGGCCCGCATGATCGTGGAAGTCGGCCGTGCCGTCTCGGGCGACACCGGGATCGGGGTGGTGGCGTTGAGCGGTGGCGTCTTCCAGAACCGGCTCCTTTTCGGGCTGGCCGTGGACGGCCTGCGCGAAGCGGGCCTGGAGGTCCTTACGCACCGCCTGGTCCCCTGCAACGACGGTGGGGTCTCACTGGGCCAGGCGGCCGTCGCCGGCTTCGCCGGGGCCTGACCCGGGGCCGTTTGGCACCCGGTTCTCTCTACTTCAGCGGGAACATGACCAGCGTCTGGAGGTCTTCCGGCTTGGTCTCGCCGGGGTCGCTGAGATAGTACTCGTAGGACACCCCGGTGGGCTCGTATCCCTTCTCCGCTGCCCACTTCGCCAGGGCCTCGTAGGCCGCGCTGATCTTGTCGTACGGGCCGATGTACATGACCACGGCGAACTTCCCGCCGGGGATGTGGCCGGCCTTGATGTCGCCCTTGCCGGGGATCTCGCTCGGCACCGGGAAGCCCAGCTCCACGTCGAGGTCCTGCATGTCCATGTTATAGTAGGCGGTGTAGGGGGCGCCGGCCGGGCATTGCCCCAGCTCTCCCAGGTAGGCGCCGATGGCGCCGTAGGCCCTCCCGATGAGCTGCGGCAGGCCCTGGACCGATGTCCGGGTGCGGATGGACAGTGTCGGCTGGGCCGGTTGTTCCCTGAGCTGGCACTGGTATGACATGGTTCTCCTCCTCCGCCTCCACTATACCACGATTGGCCCTTTGGCCGGGCGTGTGGTTTAATAGGCTCATGTGCCTGGCCGTTCCGGCCCTGGTCAAGTCCATCGATGGCCTCGAAGCCGAGGTCGACCTGGGTGGCGTCACCCGGCGCACCAGCCTGATGCTCGCCCCGGAGGCGAAGGTGGGCGACTATGTCCTCCTCCACGCCGGTTATGCCATCAGCGTGCTGGACCAGGGCGAGGCGGAGGAAACCCTCTCGATTCTGCGGGAGATGGCCCGGGCGACCGCGGACGGCGGCGCATGACCTTGGCCGACGGCTTTCGCGACACGGAGCTGGCCCGGGGCGTGCTGGCCGGCATTCGGCAGGCATCCACCAGGCAAGTCCGGCTGATGGAGTTCTGCGGGGGCCACACGGTGGCCATCATGAGGCATGGCATCCGGCAGCTGCTGCCGCCCACCATCGAGATGCTCTCGGGCCCGGGGTGCCCGGTCTGCGTGACGGACAACTCCGACTTGGACAAGGCCCTGGCCCTGGCCCGGCTGCCCGGGGTCATCCTGGCCACCTTCGGCGACATGCTCAAGGTCCCCGGCAGCCGGTCCAGCCTTCAGGAGGCGAGGGCGGAAGGCGCCGACGTGCGCATCGTCTACTCCACGCTCGATGCCCTGGACATCGCCGGGCAGAATCCGGCCTGCCGGGTGGTGTTCCTGGGCGTGGGCTTCGAGACGACGGCCCCCACGGTGGCGGCCTCGGTGCTGCAGGCCGCAAAGGGAGGCGTTCCCAACTACTACGTCCTCTCCATGCATAAGGTCTGCCCGCCGGCGATCCGGGCCATCCTCGACTCGGGCGAAGTCAAAGTGAGCGGGCTCATCTGCCCGGGCCACGTGAGCGCCGTGGCCGGCTCCAGGGCCTGGGATTTCATCGCCCTTGACTACGGCATCCCCTGCGTGGTGTCCGGGTTCGAGCCGCTGGACATCCTGCAGGCGGTTCGCATGCTGGTGGACCAGCTGGAGAAGGGAGAGTCGCGGGTGGAGATCGCCTACCGGCGCGGCGTGACCCCGGATGGCAACCGGCGGGCGCTGGAGGTGATGGCCCAGGTGTTCGAGCCGTGCCCGGCGCGGTGGCGGGGGCTGGGGGCCGTGCCCGGGAGCGGCCTCAGGCTGAGGGACGCCTACCGCCGCTTCGACGCGGAGGCGGCCTTCGACTTCGATCCCGGCCCCACTGTCGAGCCTGAGGGATGCATCTGCGGAGAAGTGCTGAGAGCGGTCAGGACGCCGCGCGACTGCGGCCTGTTCCGCACTGTCTGTACCCCGGCCAGTCCCGTGGGCCCGTGCATGGTGTCCTCCGAGGGCGCCTGCGCCGCCTGCTACCTCTACGGGGCGGCCGATGAGTGAGAGGATACTCCTGGCCCACGGCAGCGGCGGCCGCCTGGCCCATGACCTCATAGAGAAGGTCCTGGTCAAGCCGCTGTCCAACCCGCTGCTGGACCGGCTGGACGATGCCGCCGTCCTCCCCGGCGGCGGGCGGCTGGCGTTCACCACTGACAGCTACGTGGTCCAGCCCATGTTCTTCCCCGGCGGCGACATCGGCCGGCTGGCCGTCTGCGGGACGGTGAACGACCTGTCCATGGTGGGGGCCACCCCCCTCTACCTCAGCCTGGCCTTCATCATCGAGGAGGGCCTGCCGCTGGCAGACCTGGAGCGGGTGCTGGTCTCGGTGGGGGATGCGGCGCGCGAGGCGCAGGTGCAGATCGTCACCGGGGACACCAAGGTGGTGAACCAGGGCAGCGCCGACGGGCTTTTCGTCAACACATCGGGGCTGGGCCGCCTGGCGGAAGGGACCGAGATATCCGGCTCGGGCGCCCGCCCGGGCGACAGGGTCATCCTCAGCGGGACCATCGGCGACCACGGTATCGCTGTCCTCAGCCAGCGGGAGGGCATCGGCTTCTCCACCCCCCTCGTGAGCGACTGCGCCCCTCTGAACGGCCTGGTGGCGGAGATGCTGCAGACCGGCGCGCGGGTCCACGCCATGCGCGATCCCACCCGGGGCGGGCTGGCCACCACGCTCAATGAGATCGCGGCGCAGTCAAAGGCCGGCATCCGCATCGAGGAGGAGGCCATCCCGGTGCGCCGGGAGGTGCAGGGGGCCTGCGAGATGCTGGGCATCGATCCCCTCTACGTGGCCAACGAGGGCAAGCTGGTGGCCATGGTGCACCCTGAGGATGCCGGGGCCGTACTGGAGAGGATGCGGCGCCACCGCCATGGCCGGGACGCGGCCATCATCGGTGAAGTGCGCGCTGAGCACCCCGGCCGGGTGGTGATGAAGACCGCGCTGGGCGCCTCACGGATCGTGGACATGCTGGTAGGGGACCCCCTGCCGCGGATCTGCTGAAACCGGTCCGCCGGCCCTCAGCAGCCACACCCGCCCCCTCCCCTCATCTGCTTGAGCCAGTCGAACAGGGTGGCGGCCTCGGCAGAGGTGTTCCTCCTGGACCGGTCGCCGCACTGCCGGAGCAGGACGGTCTGGTAGACGCCGGTTTCGGGATCGAAGAGAAAGGCGTTGAAGGCGGTGCCTCCGGCGTCGTAGCAGGTGTTCTCCGGCTCCGTGAACTGCCCCTGGCTGGCGGGGCCGGTGAGCGCCGTCATCCTGGCCAGGGTGTCCCCATCGACGGTTCCGACATGGACACAGTTGCCCGAGTACTTGTCGTCCAGCATGGCCCGGGTGTACACGCCGTTCTCCGGGCGCTGGAACTTGGGATTCCGGTGGCTCAGATCGTAGCTGTGGACCTGGCCGTCACGGTCAATGTAGATCCCATTGTCCTGGTAGCCCCAGGCCCAGTTGACGTAGGAGACCTCGAAGAGGTACCTCTGGGTGTGGTTGTCGCTTTCGGTGGTGCTGCTGCCGTTGTCGCTGCTGGTATTGCGGTTGGTGCTGTTGTCAACGCTGGCAGCGCCGTCGTCGGTGGCGCCGGTGCCGTTGTCGAAGACGTCCGCGGCGTTCTCGCCCCCGTCAGTGCAGGAGACGGCCAGGACTCCAGAGGCCAGGATGAGGATGGCCAGGCAGATCGACAGCGGAGCCACGAGCACCTTTCGCATGTTGGCGTTCCCCCTCCCAGGCGGGCCGGATGGGCAGGCCCGACATACACATTATACGTTATGCTGCAGCGAAAGGCTCCCGCCGCGAGCGGCTAGCCGGGCTCCCGGCGCAGCCTCTCCCCCGGAAACGGCCTCCCGTGCCCGGTGTACACCATGCCGGCCGGCAGGTCCCGCAGCCTCTCGACGCTGGCCAGCGCTGCCGCCCGGTCGTCAATGATGCTGTTCAGCACCGGCTTCCCCCTGTACTCCAGGAGGTCGCCGCAGAAGAGGGCCCCGCCGGCGGTCAGGACGGCTATCGACCCCCGCGAGTGCCCTGGTATGTGGAGCACCGTGGCGCTGAAGCCGTGTTCGGAGAGATCGTCCCCTTCATCGACGAAGAGGTCCGGGGTGCACCGCTCCTGCCTGCCGAAGCCGAAGAGGAAGGCGGCCGCCGTTCTGATGGCGGGGTGGCGCCGCTTCCGGTTCCAGAAGATGTCGCCGCGCTCCATCATGCCGGCATCGTCCCGGTGCATGGCTATCCGGGTCCCGAACCTCCGGCGCAGGCTGGCGGCGTTCCCGGTGTGGTCGAAATCCCCGTGGGTGAGCACGATGAGCTTCAGGTCGCCGGGGCGGCAGCCCGCTTTCTCCAGCTCCCTCTCGAGGGCGCGGCGCCCGCTGGGGGCGCCGGTGTCGATGAGCACGAACCCGCTGCCGGCCGGCACGATGTAGCAGTTGACCTTCCCCAGGTGGAAGGGCAGCGTCAGGGTCACGGTCCGCACTCTCTGGTCCATGGTTCCCGCCGGTTCCCGGGGCTGGTCCGCCGCGCTGTCGCCGATGGCACGGCCCGGGCGCTGCCCCGGTGTTCCGGCCGATCGTAACGCGCTGGCGCACTTCGCGTCAACACCTCGCCTCCTCTGGATGATCTTGACATATGCTGTTATCATGTTGCTATCAATATTCTGAATGTGTTCTCAAGACGGGCCTAGATTGCCAGTTTGCAGGGTGCTCTGGTCTGGAATAGCACGGTGCGGGTCAACGCACCGGGTATGGATACCATGCTACAAAGGTCAGAGGGGGAGGGATGGCTAAGAGAACGGCATCGGTCCAGGTCCGCGGCCTGGCGGACATCCGCCAGGGCACACACCTCTGTCAGTTCTACAAGACCAGGAGAGACCTTGTGGACGTGCTGGTGCCGTTCTTCAAGGCGGGCGTAGAGAGCCACGAGTTCTGCCTGTGGATCACCGCCGACCCTCTGGGGCGAATCGCGGCGCGGCGGGCCATGAGGGAGGCCGTGCCGGACCTCGATGCGGCCATCGCCAGCGGCCAGGTGAAGCTGCTGGAGCATGCCGACTGGTACAGCCGGAACGGCACCCTGGATGTGAAGAGGTCGGCCGGGGCCTTCATCAGGGAGATCAACCTGGCGATGGACAGCGGCTACGAGGGGGTGAGGCTGGCCACCAATCTCAGCTGGCTGGACAGAAAGGACTGGGGCCGTTTCGCGGATTTCGAGGACGGCGCCGACCGGTTCGTGAGCGGCCGTCCCATGCGGGTGATCTGCAGCTACCCCCTGGAGAAGTGCGGCGCCATGGATGTCCTCGACGTCGTCCGCAGTCATCACTCCGTGATCGTGAGGGAGGACGGCGAATGGCGGCTGGTGAAGAGCTCGGGACAGCAGACCATCAGGAGGCTGCTCAAGGATACGGAGCGGGCGTACGAGCACCTGTTTGCCCACGTCCTGGACGGCCTGCTGGTCTTTGACATCGCGACGATGAAGGTGGTGCTGGCCAACCAGGCGGCGGCCACCATCACCGGCTTTGGCTCTCCGGAAGAGCTGGAGAACGTCGACATAGACCAGCATGTCAGCGAGGGCGACCGGGCCCGGCTGCTGTCCCTGCTGGCCTTCGCCCGGCGCGAGGAGCAGAGCCCCGTGGTTGAGGATGCCCGGATTGTGGCCCGGGACGGCCGGGAGGTCTGGGTGGATGTGGTCTGCAAGAAGATCGATTACCAGGGCCGGCCGGCGGCCCTGGTGGCCCTGCGGGAGGTGACGGACCGCAAGCGGGCGGAGGAGGAGCTGCAGGCTTCCCAGGAGACGAACCGGGTCCTGATCGAGAATGCCAACGAGGCCATCGTGGTGATCCAGGACGAGCAGCTCAAGTTCGCCAACCCCAAGACCGAGGAGCTGTTCGGCCGGGCGGCCCGGGACCTGGTGCTGAGGCCCGTGTCGGAGGTGATCCACCCGGATGACCGCGAGGCGGTAATGGAGCAGCACCTGCGCCGGCTCCGAGGCGACGGGGTGCCGCGGGTCCTGGAGTTCAGGATCGTGGACGACGCCGGCCGCACGAAATGGGTAGAGCTGAACGGGGGGCTCCTGGACTGGGAGGACAGGCCGGCGGACCTCTGCTTCCTGAGGGACATCACCCAGCGCAAGCTGGCGGATGAGAGGCTGCAGCAGAGCTACCGGAAGCTGCAGGATACCCTGGACGGTGTCATCCAGGCTATGGCCCTGACCGTGGAGACCAGGGACCGCCACACGGCCGGCCACCAGCGCCGGGTAACCGAGCTGGCCCACGCCATCGCCACGGAGATTGGCCTGTCGCAGGAGCGCAGCCGGGCGGTGAGCATCGCCGGGATGCTTCACGACCTGGGCAAGATAACCATACCGACGGAGATCCTGAGCAAGCCGGGCCGGCTGACCGATATGGAGTTCGCCATCGTGAAGACCCACCCCAAGGCGGGCTACGACATCCTGAAGAACATAGAGTTCCCCTGGCCGGTGGCGGAGATTGTGATCCAGCACCACGAGAGGCTGGACGGGTCCGGATACCCCTCGGGCCTCAAGGGGGACCAGAGCGCCCTGGAGGCCCGCATCCTGGCCGTGGCCGATGTGGTCGAAGCCATGGCCTCCCACCGGCCGTACCGGCCGGCCCTGGGTATTGACCGGGCCCTCAACGAGGTCAGCGGCAACCGGGGCCGCCTGTACGACACCGAGGTCGTGGATGCCTGCCTGTCCGTGTTCGCCAGCGGGGCCTTCCGGTTCGCTGACCAGGGCGTCTAGGCCGCTCCCGCCGCGTTCCACCCGCCGCGCTTCCCTCTTCGAATGGAGGACTCGGGAAGTGTGCCGGCCCGCCACGAAAAGGATATAATCACTTCTGACAACGATTGACCGTAGTCTGCAAGAAGGAGGGCGTGATGCTGATTGCCGCAATGGTCCTGGGGCTCATCGGAGGGATCACCTACTTCGTGGGAGGTTGCACCGGAGTCATCGTCTGGGAAGACGGCACCGCGCCCTGGTGGATGATCATGCTGGTGGTGATCGGTCCGGTGGGGGCCATGGGGGCGGCCATGGCGCGGACCAAGCCCTCCATGGCCGGGTTGGTGATGCTGCTGGCCGCCGCCGTCGCCCTGGGGGTGGGCCTGGCCTCCTATACGGACTTTGTCGAGACCGTGGGTGACCCGGTCCTGGCCGATCTGGCACTCCCCGTCCACCCCTTCATGGGTGCGGCGCTCGGCCTGCCCGTTCCTTTGCTGGGGCTGGTCATCGGCGGCATGCTGGCCCTTTCCTCCGGCCAGAAGACCGGCGCGGAGGACTAGGCCGGACGCCCCGTCATCCGGCCATGGCTGCTTCCGGGCGGCCGTGGCCCGTTCAACGCAAGATGAGCAAGAGGCTTCTGATCGGCATCGCCTTCTGCCTGCTGGGCCTGGTGCTGGGCGGGCTCTTCTTCGCGGACAGCTATCACGAGGCCTACTGGTCGAGCCCGGCCGTCTTCATCCCGGTGACACTGCTGGGCCTGGTGGCCTCCCTGCTGGGCGGATTTCTGCTGGGTGGTGCGCTGGCGTCCCGGAGGGGCCGCCCCGGGGGTGAGCTGGACCGCTGGCTGATCAGGATCGCGGCCATACTGCTGGTTCTGGGGCTGGTCCTGGCGGTGTCCGCTATCGGCACGGCCCTGGGGGTATCCTCCACCGGGTACTGGGGTCACCCGCCATACAACTACGAAGGTGACTACGCTGTCATGCGCTTCCACATCGACATGTTCCGGATCGCCATCATCCCGCTGCTCGCCGCCGGGCTCCTGGCGGGCGCCGCCCTGGAAATGAGGAAGGCCCGGCGTTAGGCTCGTCTTTTTTGAGGAGGTTTCGCGATGTATCAGAAGATGCTTCTTCCGCTGGACGGCTCCGAGCTGGCCGAGGAGTCGCTGTCGTATGCGAAGGGAATTGCCGGGCGTCTGGGCCTCGAGGTGATCCTCCTCCACGTGGCGGCGAAGGGGCAGGCAGAGTCACCCATGCACCGGGCCTACCTGGACCAGGTGGGTGAGAGGCTCAGGCGGGCGCTGGCCGACATGCCGGCGGCGGCGGGCGGCCGCCGGGCGACGGTCAGGGGAGAGGTGGTGGCTGGGTACGCGGCGGACGAGATACTGCGCTGCGCTGGAGACATGGAGGTTGACCTGGTCCTGATGGCCACCCATGGGCGGTCGGGAGTCAGCCGCTGGGTCCTGGGGAGCGTGGCCGACAAGGTGCTGCGATCGGCGGCGCAGCCGGTCCTGCTCATCCGGGCCGGCGTTCCCAGGGACGCCGCCTATGACACGTGGTCCGCCCCGAAGCTGCTCCTGCCCCTGGATGGGTCGGAGCTGGCCGAGCTGGTGCTGCCGCATGTCGAGTGCATGACCTCCAGAGAGCACGGCATGGCGGCCCAGATCGTCCTGGCAGGGATATGCGAGCCCCTGGTGCTGCCTCCGGCAACGACGCCGGAGACAGGCGTGAACTGGGGGGCCGTGGCCGATGAGTACCTGGCGAAATGCCGGAAGTCCTCGGAGAAGTACCTGACCGGCGTGCAGAAGAAGCTGGGCGATGCGGGCCTCCAGGCAACCGTGGATATTCTGGACGGTGACCCGGCTTCCGCCATCATCGACTATGCCACGAAGAAGCAGGTCAACCTGATCGTCATGGCCACGCATGGGCGGTCGGGCATCGGCCGGTGGGCCTATGGCAGCGTGGCCCAGAAGGTGCTGCACGGGGCCTCCAGCCCTATCCTGCTGGTAAGGCCGCCGTCATCGCCGAGCATTGCCCCGAAGATAGTCGCCTCGTTGCGTAACCTGCCTCCGAGGTAGGCCAGGCGCCGTGCCGCCTCCGTGGCTGCCGTGACTCTGGCGCCTACCTGGGCTTGATGAGGAGAATAGGCAGACCGGACTTCCGGACCACGAAGTCGGCGACACTCCCGAAGACCAGCCTCTTCAGGCCGCTGCGGCCGTGCGTGGCCAGAGCCACCAGGTCGAACCTGTTCTCGTCGGCGTAGCTGACGATGGTCTCGGCCGGATGCCCGATCGTGGTGACGCACTGGACCTTCAGCCCTCTGTCTCGAAGAGGAGAGGCCAGGCCGCTGAGGTAGTCCATTGCGGCCACCTCGGCATCCCGGAGCAGGGTGTCGGGGACCGCCATCGGGACGGACTCGATCCCAGTGGGAGCGGGGATGGCGGACAGGCTGACCACCTGGAAGAGCACCAGGCTGCTGCCGAAGCGTGCTGCCTGCTCACTGACATATGGCATTATCTGCTCGGCCAGCTTCGACCCGTCCAGGCAGACCAGTATCTTCTGAAACATCGCCGCCTCCTTAACGAATTATATCATACGGGATACCATGGCCCGCGGCCGGAGGGTGGCTGTCGTGGACCAGGGACCGCTGGGCAGGGTGGAGTACTGGAACAATGAAGAGGTGCTGGCCCGGAAGGAGCGGGGGCTGCACATCCACCCGGCGCTGAACGAACTGGTGGAGGCGGCGCTGGGCAACCTGGATTGAGCTGCCCGGCGGCAGTCGGCAACGAGTTGACCGCCCGCACGCCCGGAGACTATGATGGAACTGAATATCTGCCTGCGGACAGAACATGGCGGCGAAGAAGGATTACTACGAGTTGCTGGGTGTGTCCAGGGACGCCTCCCAGGATGAGATCAAGAAGGCGTTCCGCAAGCTGGCCTTCCAGTACCATCCGGACCACAACCACCACGACGAGGCCTCCGACCGGTTCAAGGAGATCAACGAGGCCTACCAGGTCCTGAGCGACGCTCAGAAGAGGGCCCACTACGATCACTTTGGCCACATGGGGTCGGGACGGGGATTCGAGGGGTTCGACGATTTCTTCGGCCTGGGCGATATCTTCGATGCCTTCTTCGCCGGCGCGGCCGCCACCCGGCGCCGGGCGCCGCAGCCGGGCGCGGACCTGCACCGCCAGGTCGAGGTCTCCTTCGAGGAGGCGGCTTTTGGCGCCGAGAAGCGCATCGATGTCCTCCGGACGGCCTACTGCTCCCGCTGCCAGGGCAAGGGCGGAGAGCCGGGGACCGGCCAGGTCAAATGCCCTGTGTGCGGCGGCCTGGGCGAGGTCAGGCGGGTGCGCCAGAGCGTGTTTGGCCGGTTTGTGAACCGGGCCCTGTGCGACCGGTGCCATGGTGACGGCGCGGTGATGAGCCACCCCTGCGTGCAGTGCCAGGGGGCCGGAAGGGAGAAGGGCGTTCACACCGTGAACGTGACCATCCCAGCCGGGGCCGGCGATGGCTTCCAGATCAGGCTCAAGGGAGAGGGGGATGTGGGGACGCTGGGAGGGGCCCCCGGCAGCCTGTTCATCAACGTCGCCGTCCAGAGCCATCCTCTCTTTGTCCGCGATGGCAACGACATCATTTACGATCTCCCCATCAACTTCGCCCAGGCGGCCCTGGGGGATGAGGTGGAGGTGCCCACCCTGGAGGGCAAGGCCCGCCTCAAGATCGCGCCGGGCACGCAGGGGGAAACGGTGCTGCACCTGAAGGGGAAGGGCATCCCCTACCTTGATCGCCAGGGAAGGGGTGACCAGCTGGTCCGGGTGAAGGTGGTGACGCCGGACAAGCTCTCTGATGAGCAGCGCCGCCTCTTCCAGGAGCTGGCCGACAGCCTGGGCCAGGGCAAGACCGGCGGTCAGTCGGGGAAGAGGATCATGGACCGCTTCAAGAAGGGTCCGAAGTAGTCCCGGCGGGAGGGGCCGGCGCCGCCGGTCGGTCCTTGGTCTCGGCCTCGGCCGTTTCGGGCAGCAGGCTGGCCGGCTGGTACCAGCGGACCCTGAGGTAGTCCAGCAGGAACCGGAGTAGCTTGGTGACCACCAGCGACTCACCATCCACCGGGTACTCCACCAGCTCGGCCACCGCCTTCCTGACGTCGAGCTCCTCGTAGAGCACCTTGTAGATCTTCTCCACACTGGGCAGGCTGAGGCCGGCCCGCTGTCCCAGCTGCCAGGCCGCCTTGGCCGTGGAGACCCCCTCGGCCACGTGCGGCATCGAGCTGGCG
>CALMBS010000317.1 GCA_937860285.1 uncultured Chloroflexota bacterium | reverse complement strand
CCCGTAATCCCCCAGCGCGGGGGCGAGCAGGTTGCCCAGAAGCACGGCAATCCTCGCTCCGCCAAAGACGCCGGTCAGGAGCCCGATCAACGTAATGCCAATCTGGATGGAAGAGAGGAACCGGGTAGGGTCGCGGGCAAGTTCGAGCGCCAGGCGCGCCCCGCGGGGGGGCGGTGCCGACCCTCGGAAGGAGGTCTGGCTCAGTGGCTGACTCATCAACCGGGAAGCTGACCGCGGGATGGCAGCAGGACCCCCGGCTCACCAGGGTGCCGGTGGTCGTCTGCACCGTTTCCGGCACGTACTCCGGGATCACCTATCGCTTGTCCGACCAGCGCCTGCTCGATGCTCTCAATGAGGGGTTCACCTCGAAGGCCCTGCGCATGGGGAAGGACTTCGTGCCGCTGACCGATGTGCAGGCCTACTTCCCCACCGGCACGAAGGTCCACCTGGCGTCGCGGTATGCCTCCACCTACATCAGGAAGGCCAACGTGTTCTTCGTGGGGGAACCCGGCCCCCGCCAGGGCGGGCCGGCAGCGCCCGGGGGGAAGCCCAGGGTGCGCCGGGCCAGGACCAAGAAGACCATCGCGGCCGAGATCCACATGCCCCCCTACATCCTCAAGGGCCAGATCTATGCCGAGGTGTGGCAGGAGCTGATCCAGGCCCTCGACAGCGGCGAGCGGTTTCTGCCGCTGACCAACGTCACCCTGTGGCCGGAGCTGGCCGACGGCGAATCACACTTCGACTTCGTGGCGGTGAACAAGGACCAGGTGGTCTACCTGGGGGAGTCCCTGGCCTAGCCTGGCGCAGGGTCACGGTGCGGGAGGCGCCCGCGGCTCAGGGGTCGCGGTCCGCTGGGACTTTCTCCGGCGCCGGCTGGCCGCGGTGAACCACAGCCGGGGCATCCTGCCGGGCCGCCTGCACCCGGGCGGGCACGATGATGAAGGCCAGCACCGACGTCACTGCCATGATGATGCCCCCCACCATCATGGCCCGGGTCATCCCTGACACGAACGCCTGGTTGCTGGTGGCCACTATGGTGCCGGCCAGGGACGGGTCCACCCCCGGTATCTCCCCGGAGGCCAACTTGCCGGCGATGATGTGCGCCCCCTGTATGCTGCTGCGTGCCGCCTCCAGGATCGGCTGAGGGAGCGCCCCCAGCCCGGCATCGATCCGGTCGATGTAGATGCCGTTCATGATGGTGCCCAGGACCGCGATCCCCAGGGCGCCTCCCAGCATGCGGGTGGTGTCGTTCATGGCCGACCCGATGCCGGCTTTGTCCACCGGCAGCGACCCCATGACGGAGTTGGTGGCCGGGCTCATGGTCAGGCCCATGCCCAGAGAGGTGCCGCACATGCCGATGACCACCATCCCGTAGCTGGTCTCCACCTCGGCGATCCCGAAGAGGTAGAAGAGGCCGCCGGCGGCTATCATGATGCCCAGCGCCACGGTGACCTTGGTGCCGAAGCGCAGGGCGATCCTGGCGGACAGCACCGCGGCCAGAAAGGACATGCCCGCCATGGGCAGCAGGCGCACACCGGCCTGGAGCGGGGTGTACTCCTGCACCGACTGGAAGTACTGGCTGACGAAGAACATGACGCCGAACATGGCGAAGGAAACCAGGGTCAGGGCCATGTTGGCGCCGGTGAAGGACATGTTCCGGAAGAAGGCCAGCGGCAGCATGGGGTGGGAGGAGCGCCACTCGGACACGGCGAAGGCGCCGAGCACGGCC
Organism: uncultured Chloroflexota bacterium; assembly: GCA_937860285.1. GTDB lineage: Bacteria > Chloroflexota > Dehalococcoidia > UBA2247 > RBG-13-53-26 > JAFGCL01. The sequence continues at coordinate 3,949 of CALMBS010000317.1, read as the reverse complement.
GCGGCGGCGCCGAAGGCGTAGAGCACCTTGGGCTCGGTCCAGCTGGTCTGGCCAGCCTCGATGATGCCGTACACCAGGGCGAACAGCCCGACGATCGAGAGCAGGGACCCCACCAGGTCCACCTGGCGGGGGTGCTCATCCCGGGAGTCCTGGATGAAGAAGTAGCCGCCGCCCAGTCCGATGGCCAGGACCGGCAGGTTGATCAGGAACACCGAGTGCCACTCGAAATGCTCCAGGAGGTAGCCCCCCACCAGCGGCCCGATCCCCGACCCCAGGGCGAACACGGCGGCCCAGAGGGCGATGGCCTGGGCCCGTTCGCGGGGCTCGCGGAAGGTGGCGGTGATAATGGACAGCGTGGCCGGCATCATGGCCGAGCCGGCCAGCCCCATCAGGGCCCTCATGCTGATGAGCATCTCGGAGGAGTTGGCCAGCGCGCCGCCCAGTGAGAAGATGAAGAAGCCCACCAGCCCGATCTGAAGGGTCTTCTTGCGGCCAATCCGGTCGCCGATGGACCCCAGCGTCAGCAGCGTGGAGGCGAAGACCAGGATGTAGGCGTCCACCACCCACTGGAGCTCGCTGGAGCTGGCGTTCAGCTTCCGGGAGATGGAGGGCAGCGCCAGGTTGACCACGGTGGTATCAAGGGAGATGACCAGCAGGGAGATCCCCAGGAAGACCAGGGCCCACCATCGCCGCCGGTACCACTGGTCTTTCTCTGCGTCCATCCTATCCAGTATACGTAATGGGGCCCGTCCTCCGCCAATGCCGGGCGGCGGCCGGAACCGGCTTGACAGGGGCGGCGCCATGGGGTACTCAATAGGGTCAACCGGGTACGCTGGCAGCCGCGCCGTCGCCGGGTGCGCCAGGGCGGACTGCTGAAAGGAGACCAGATTGGAGCAGGCAGCTTCCGGAAAGGCCGTCATAGTGGTGGACCTGCAGAAGGACAACACCGGCAGGTTCAGTCGCGCGATCATCCCCACCGTCAGGCTCCTGCTTCAGGAGGCCAGGGCCAGGGGCATCCCCGTCATCTTCGCCTGCGACAGCCGGTACCCGGACGACTTCATATTCAAGAGCGGGCATCCCCTGAGCACCATCCGGGGGACCGAGGGGGCCAAGGTCATAGACGAGCTTGAGCCGCAGCCGGCGGACCTCATCGTGGAGAAGAGGATGCTGAGCGCCTTCTTCGGCACCGACCTCGATTTCACCCTGCGGCAGAAGGGGATCAGGACTCTGGTCGTTGCGGGCGTGGCCACCTGGGCCTGCGTGCTGAAGACGGTGCTCGATGCCTGCGAGATGGGGTACGAGGTGATGGTGCCGGCCGACGCCTGCGCCTCGCCGATACCGGAGGGGCACGAAGCGGGCCTGAAAGTCATGGGGCTGCTGCGGGTGGTGAAGCCTTCGGTCAAGGACGTCATTGAAGCCCTGTAGCCGGGGGTCCGATCGCGGACCGGAGCAGAGAGAAATGAAGGAAGGCAACGCGGAGACGGCATCTGTGGACAGGGAGGCGGCCTGCTGTCCGGCGGCCGCAGAGAAGATGGCCGGGGACGGCGCTCACGGCGAGGGGCCGCACCGGTCCGGCTGCACGGTCTGCGGGGCTGCTCTGGTGTATTCCGCGACAGAGCGGGACAGCTCTTGCCACTACTGCGGGACCACCGTCCTGGCCAATGCCCGCTGCGCCAATGGCCACTTTGTGTGCGACCGCTGCCACGGCGCTGACGCGATGGGCATCGTTAAGAACGTCTGCCTGCGGAGCACGCAGACCGACCTGGCGGCCCTCATGCAGGCCATACGCCGCCACCCGGGTTTCCGAACCCACGGCCCGGAGCACCACTTCATGGTGCCGGCCGTTATTCTGACCGCGCTGAGGAACAGCGGATTCTCCCTTACGTACGAGGAGTTCAGCACGGCCATTCAGCGGGGCCAGACCATCGGCGGCGGCTCCTGCGCCTTCCTGGGAGCCTGCGGGGCGGCCATCGGCGTCGGGATTGCCGTTTCCCTTCTGTTGGAAGCCACCCCCTATGACGGTGACAAGAGACAGACCGCGCAGCAGGCCACCCACAGAGCGCTTGGAGCAATAGCATCCTTCAACGCGCCCCGGTGCTGTCAGAGAGACTCCTGGCTGGCACTCAGGGAAGCCTCCAATCTCATTCGGGAGCTCTCCGGGATATCGTTGACGGCCGATCCCTTTGCCTGCGGGCAGCACCGCCGGAACCGAGAGTGCATTCACGCGCAGTGCCCTCTGTGGCCGGCGAACCAGTAGCAGAACGGGCCGCCGGGCGCCGAGTCCGGGCCCGAACAGCGGTTGGCGTTCCTTGACGCCGGTGCTATCATCAAGTTAAATCCCGCCCGATAGATATCGATCCCCGCCCAGGGTACCCGGGTGATGGCGTCCGCCCGGGACGCTTCCCGGACCCGGCCGCCCGTCTGGCCTCACCGGCCAAAGGAGGGGCCATGCACAGGGTACTGGCCGACAGACTCATCGACCTGTGCGCGCGCCATGCCGATCAGATGGCGGAGCAATGGCATCGGGTTTTGGTCTCCAATCTCAGGACGAAGTCCTTTGCCGCGTTGGGCAGTGAGGCCTGCCAGCGGCACGCGGCCCACATGTACCGCAACCTGGGCCAGATGTACCTGGCGGAGGACCCCTACCAGGCGGTGGCCCAGAGCCTGGACGGCACCGGACTGGCGGAGGACTGCTACGCCCGGGGCATCCCGGCGGAGGAGATGGTCTACGCCCTGATCCTGATGCGACGGCAGATCTGGCTGCACGCCGAGAGGGAGGCGCTGTATGTCACCCCCGAGGACATGAACGAGGTCGTCGTCAGCATCAACCGGGTGACGCTGCTCTTCGACTACGCCACCTACCGCACCGTGGCCAGGTACAGGCAGATGTCCCGGATGGTCACCAGCAGGCTCTAGGGTGGCGGGTCGCCGCAGGCAAGGGTTGGGTCAGACTCGGAATTCCGGCCCGGGCGGGCCGGGCACGGGTTATTGAAAGGAGGAGGCAAATGGCAAAGGCACTGGCACTGGTGGGCAAGGCGGCATTCGTTGTGGGCGTAGTCTTCGCCATCGTGGGTGGCATCTGGGGAGGGACGTCCGTACCGACCAATGACGCGGTGATCGCCATCCTTCTGATCTCCGGCGTTCTCATCGGACTGCTCAACGTCACTGCCGGCGAGGCCACGGCAGTGCTGGGGGCAGCAGTGGCGCTGGTCATCCTGGGCATCTGGGGCTTCACGCCGGCCTTCGCGCCGGTCATGGACCTGTCCACGGCCCTGGGTGAGAACCTGATCGGGGTGGTCTGTGCGTTCGCCCTCCTGATGGCCCCGGCAGCCATAATCATCGCGCTCAAGGCCGTCATCTCGGCAGCTCAGCCCGGGGAGGCGCCGTCAACGCGCGGTGCGCGTCTCGAGACGCCGACTACCTCCCGGACGCCGCAGCCCAGCGCGAGGTAGGCCCGACAGGGCTTCGCCGGAGACGGCGGTCGACCGGCCGCCGTCTCCCGTGTGTCGTCGGGGTCGGCAGGAGAAAGCCGGCCCGGGAATGGCAACGGCCCAACCGAGACAGTCTTGTGAGGCGGAGCGACTGCGCCGATACACGTTTGAGGGAACCGGCTGGTAGATTGAGTCTGGCTCACCAGGCCCATTCGGGATGAGCCTGCGGGAGGTGATTCATGGCCGGCTTCGTCTCGCTGACTGAGTTCGATTTCGCCGTCCGCCTGCCGACCCACACCGTAACCGTCAAACCCGGGCAGCCGGTTACCGTCCCCATCATGGTGGAGCAGATCAAGGGATCCACTCGCCGCCCCATTAACCTGACCGCCAGCGACTGGCAATCGATGGGCCTGACCGCCACCGTCGTACCGCCGACAGTCGATTCGGGAACGATGGCTCAGCTGAACGTCGTGGTCCCACCCGGTACACCTCCGGGCAGCTACCTGTTCACGGTGAGG
>CALMBS010000316.1 GCA_937860285.1 uncultured Chloroflexota bacterium | reverse complement strand
AGGCCACCGTCTCCTCGGGCAGGTCCTCCCGGGGCTTCTTGAACGTGTAGCCTATGCCCGGCCTGGTGGCGATGAACTTGGGGTCTCCCGGATCGTCTCCCAGCCTCTTTCTGAGCCTGGCCACGGCCACCTGCAGGATGTGGGTGTCACCCCGATACTCGCGCCCCCAGACCTCAGTCAGGAGCTGCTCGTGGGTAATCACCCTGCCGGCGTTGCGGGCCAGCAGGCAGAGGATCCGGTACTCGGTCGGCGGGAGCACGACCTCCGTGTCGGCTATCTTCACCTGGTGCTGGGCAAAATCGATGCAGAGCTCCTCGGAGGTGAACACGGGCTGGGGCATCTCCTGCGGGAACTTGGTCCGATGCAGGACCGCCTTCACCCGCGCCACCAGCTCATTGATGCTGAAGGGCTTGACCACGTAGTCGTCCGCACCGGAATCCAGTCCACGGACCACGTCCTCCACCGCCCCCTTGGCGGTCAGCATGATTATGGGTACCTCGCAGAACTCGCGAATGCGCTCACAGGCCTGGAACCCGTCCAGCACGGGCATCATGACATCGAGCAGCACCAGCGAAGGGCGCTCGTCGTGCACCATCTGTATCGCCTCTTTGCCGTTGGCAGCCGTCAGCACGCGGAAGCCCTCGAGCTGCAGGTTGAGGCTGACCAGCTTGAGGATGCCGGGGTCATCATCCACCACCAGTATCAGCGATTTCTGTACTGCCATCATGCTACCTCCGTGCGCTCGAGTCCAGAGGCCGGCCTCAGCCTGCCTCCTCCGGGTCATGGGCCTAAGTGTAGGACGGTCGGTTATCCCCTGTGTCTCAGGCCGCGCAGACCGATTCTCAAACAGTCCTCTCCCCAAAGGGAAAACATCACAAAAAGGTCACTGACGGGGCCACGGGCCGGCCCAGGGGGCGCCGGGCAGGCGCGCGGCCAGACCCGGCCGGCGGGGAACAATGGGGGGCCGGAGGGCGGGTGGGCGCCTACGGCTTCTTGAAGACGTAGCCGATGCCGGGCCTGGTGATGATGTACTTGGGATTGCCGGCATCTTCGCCGATCTTCTTTCTGAGACGGGCCACGGCCACCTGCAGGATGTGGGTGTCGCCGCAGTACTCCTGCCCCCAGACCTCGGAGAGCAGGTGGTCCTGGGTGATGGCCTTGCCGACGTTCCGGGCCAGCAGGCAGAGAATGCGGTACTCGGTGGGGGTGAGCAGCACCTCATCCGCTCCCGCGGTGACCCGGTGCTGCGCGAAATCGATGACCAGGTCCCCCGACACGAACGGCGGCTGCGGCATCTCTTCGGGGAACCGGGCCCGCCGGAGGATGGCCCTGACGCGGGCCAGCAGCTCATCGCTGCTGAAGGGTTTCACCACGTAGTCGTCCGCCCCCTTGTTGAGGCCATTGATGATGTCCTCGCTGCGGCCCTTGGCGGTCAGCATGAGGATGGACACATCGGAGAACTGGCGCACCCGCTCGCACACCTGAAGGCCGTCCATCCCCGGCATCATCACGTCCAGGATGACCAGCGTCGGCTGTTCGTTCTCGATCAGCTGCAGCGCGGTCTTGCCATCGCTGGCAGTAATGACCTGGTAACCCTCGAGCTCGAGATTCAGCGTAACCAGCTTGAGTATCCCGGGGTCATCGTCCACAACCAGTATCAATGGCTTTCTCTGCGGCATGGGCATACCTCCCTATTTCGAACTCTGGCTCGCCATCTTGCTACCATCCTGCTGCACCGGCAGCATGAAGGTGAATACGCTTCCCTTCCCCAGTTCGCTCTGGGCCCAGATACGCCCTTTGTGGGCCTCTATTATACCCTTACATATCGCCAGACCCAAGCCCACCCCCCCGGCCTTATGGGACGACGTGCCGGAGTCGGCCTGGTAGAAACGCTCGAATATCTTCTCGATCTCGTTGGCCGCGATGCCCACGCCCTGGTCTTTCACCTGCACGGACAGGTTCTGATCGTCGCACAGGCAGACCACGGCTATCTCGGTCCCTTCGGGCGAGTACTTTACTGCGTTCGTCAGCAGGTTGTCGATCACCTGCCTG
>CALMBS010000315.1 GCA_937860285.1 uncultured Chloroflexota bacterium | reverse complement strand
CCCTCTTTGGTGGTGGCCACCTGGAATACCGGCCGGAAGGCCGGCTTGGGCTTGAGGGCCACGATGCGCTTCTGGTCCCTGGCATCGACGTAGACGGCATCAAGCATGCTCATGAGGAGCTTGTGGCGCTCGGTGAGGTTGGCCCCGGCCCACAGGTTAGGCAGGTCCAGGACCAGCTTCCCGGCCTCCTCGGCGGCATTGGCCTCGGGGACTACCAGGCCCTCCATCTCCATCTCCAGCAGCCTCTTCTGCCGGTGGTACTCTTCATCGGGGAAGAGCCCGTCCAGGTAGACCTTGGTCATCCTCCGCAGCTTCTCCTGGACCTTGCTTCTCTCTTCCCGGATCTTCTGCACCTGGTCCTGCAGGCTGATGATGGCCAGGACCTCTTCCAGCCATTTCGGCCCCAGCTCTATGGCCTCCACTATCCTCCCCACCTGCCCGTCTGGTACATGGCAGGGCATGGAGGCCCCCTCGGCTGGGCATACCTCCCCGCTGCGCGATCGGGTTTCCTCCCGGTAGTAGCCGCGCCCGCTGTTGTAGGTCTGGGCCCACATGGGCATGCCGCAGTAGGCGCAGCGGATCAGACCCTTCAGCAGGTACTCCCGCTTGGGCCGGGGATTGAGGGTTTCGGACCGGCCGCTGTTCTTCTTCAGGGCGGCCTGCACCGTCTCGAACATCTCCGGGCTGACCAGGGGGACATGGACGCCGGGGAGGAGCTGGCTCTTGTGGGAGACCTTTCCCATGTAGAAGGGGTTGTGCAGGATCCCCCTGACCGAGGCGGTGGTAAACAGGCGGGGGCCGGCCGTCAGCTGGCCGTCGCTGTCCGGCAGCTTCTTGGTATTGCGGGTGCGGAAGCCTTCCCCGTTGAGCCAGACCGCCAGCTGGCTGAGGGTGGTGGTGCCCAGGGAGTAGCGGCGGAAGAGCTCCCGGACGGCCTCGGCCTCCCTCTCCACCATGTGGACGCCCCCCGGGTGCTCCGTCTCGCACTTCAGGCGCTTCTTCCGGTTCTCGATGATCCAGCAGGTGTCATACCCGAAGGGGATGCCGCCGGTATGCCTTCCTTCGTATGCCCGCTGCTCCATGCCCTTGCTGACATGGGTGGACAGGGAGTCGGAGAAGTACTCGGCAAAGGAGCCCAGCATCTGGGTGAAGAGCTTGCCCTGGGGGGTGGAGTAGTCGATGTTCTCGGTGATGGAGACCAGGGAGACGTTGTGCCGGGCCAGGGTGGCCAGCGACTCCAGCATCACCCGCTGGTTTCGGGACCACCGGTCCAGGGTGTGGACCACTATTATGTCAAACTGACCATGGCCGGCATCCTCCAGCAGCTGGCGGAAGACCGGGCGCCGGCCGACGGCCTCCACGTGGGCGGAGCGTCCTTCCTCCCGGTAGACCTTGCCCGGCTCCCAGCCCCGGTTCCGGCAGAGCTCATGGAAGAGGCGCTCCTGGGCATCCAGGGAGTGGCCCTCCACCTGGGAGGGGTCCGATACCCGCAGATACCCCACGGCCTTCATGTCTCTACCGTCTGGCCTTTCTGGAGGCTACCGCCAGCGCCACCTCTGCCAGGGTATCGAGGAAGTGCCGGACAGCCACTTCATCGACATCGCCGGGAATAGCCTCGTGTGGGGTGGCCAGTGTATACAAGCCGCGTATACTTGTCAACACTTCCGGCGGCAGGTTGGGGTCCACCCTACTTCTCTCCGCCCTGATGTCCGGTTTCGGCATCCAGCAGCCGCTTGAGGGTGGCATAGCCGATGCCCAGCTCCCGGGCCGCCTGGCGCCGGGACAGGTCTTTCTTTTCTATGCGCTCCAAAACGGCTCCATAACGCTGCCGGAAGCCGCGGCGGTCCGTCACCCTGGGACGGCCGATGTGGCGGCCCTGGCGGCGGGCCCGGTCCATCCCGGCCTTGACCCTCTCCCGGATGAGCTCCAGCTCAAACTCCGCCAGCGAGGCCAGCAGGTTGAGGAGCAGGCGGCCCAGGGCCGTGGAGGTGTCAAACCTCTCCCGCACACTCTGGAAGGAGACCCCGACCGTCTCCCAGGCGGCCAGGGTGTCGTGCATGTGCTTGACGCTGCGGAAGGCCCGGTCCAGCTTGAAGACCAGGACCACCCCGAAGCGTTTCCTGCCAGCGTCGTCCAGGAGCTGCCTCCAGGCGGTCCGGTGGGCGATGTCGTTGGCCGGCGCCCGGTCGACGTACTCCCGGTGGACCACCAAGCCCTGGGCCCTGACGAAATCACGGAGGGCCATGAGCTGGGTCTCGGGGTCCTGGTCCCTGTCCGAGGTGGACACCCGGGCATAGAGGGCCACCTTCACAGACCACCCCTGCCAGCGTTTTTCTCCAGGGCCCCAGCCTTCTCCAGGGCGCCGGCCTTCTCCAGCACCTCTCTGACATAGGGCCGGTGGGTGATGAAGGCCC
>CALMBS010000314.1 GCA_937860285.1 uncultured Chloroflexota bacterium | reverse complement strand
CCCTACCTGCTCCAGCACTCCCGCAACCCGGTGGACTGGTACCCCTGGGGCGAGGAGGCGCTGTCCCGGGCCAGAGCCGAGGACAAGCCCATACTGCTGAGCGTGGGCTACTCGGCCTGCCACTGGTGCCACGTCATGGAGCGGGAGTGCTTCGAGAGCGAGGATATCGCCCGCCTGATGAACGAGCGCTTCATCTGCATCAAGGTGGACCGGGAGGAGCGCCCGGACATCGACCACATGTACATGGAGGCTGTCCAGGCCATGACCGGCGGGGGCGGGTGGCCCCTGACAGTGTTCCTGACTCCGGAGGGCCGGCCCTTCTATGGAGGGACATACTTCCCTCCCGAGGACCGGCACGGCCTGCCCGGATTCCCCCGCTTGCTGGCGGCGCTTTCGGAGGCGTACCGGGACAGGCGCTCTCAGGTGGCCGCCGTGGCGCAGGACCTGGTCTCCCGGCTGAAACAAGAGCCCGATGCAGGGCCGGAGGCGGAAGCGCTCACGCAGTCTGTCCTGGACCAGGCCTTCCGGGGAGTGGAGGCCGCCTTTGACGAAAGGGAGGGCGGTTTCGGCCCGGGGCCCAAGTTCCCCCAGGCGCCCCTGCTGGAATTCCTGCTGCTCTGCCATCGCCGCACGGGCCTGGCCCGGCCGCTGCAGATGTTGGAGCTGACGCTGCAGCGGATGGCGGCAGGTGGCATCTATGATCAAATCGGGGGAGGTTTCCACCGCTACGCCACCGATGGCCGGTGGCTGGTACCCCATTTCGAGAAGATGCTCTACGACAACGCGCTGCTGGCCAGACTGTACCTCCATGCCTGGCTGGTGACGGGCCGGGCGGTCTACCGGCGCGTGAGCCAGGAGACCCTGGACTATGTGCTTCGCGAGATGACCCTCCCGGGCGGCGGTTTCTGCTCTTCCCAGGATGCCGACGTCAACGGCGAAGAGGGCCGCTACTACCTCTGGACTCCGGGGGAGATCGCCGGCCTGCTGGGGGCCGGGGACGGCCGGATGGTCAGCCGCTACTTCGGCGTGGGCAGCGCTGCGGCGATAGATGGCCGCAGCGTGCTCCACGTCCCCCCGGGGGCGGCGGCCGAGGCAGGGTCCAGCCCGGCCGATGTCGCGGCATCTGTCACGGCCGATGTCGCGACTGATGCCGCAGAGGTCGTGGCCCGCTCCCGGGCCAGGATGCTGGAGGAGCGGTCCAGGCGCCCCGCGCCGGCGCGCGACGACAAGGTCCTGGCATCGTGGAACGGACTGATGCTGCAGGCCCTGGCCGAGGCGGCGGGGGCCTTCGGCCGGCCCGACTACGGCGAGGCTGCGGCAGCCAGCGCCCGCTTCCTGGTCCGCCACATGATGCCCGATGGCCGGCTGGCCCACAGCCGGAAGTCCCCGGAGGCACCAGGCCAGCTTGAGGGGAGCATCGCGCCCGGGGTGCCCGGCTACCTCGAGGCCTCAAGGGTGCCCGGCTACCTTGAGGACTACGCCGCCGTGGCCAGAGGGCTGGTGGCCCTGCACGAGATCACTCTCGATTCGGGCTGGCTGGAGAAGGCCTTCGCCCTGACTGAGGCCGTGCTGGCCCGGTTTGTCAGCGCGGACCGCCCCGGCCTCTGGTATGACACCGGGCCTGATCACGACCCTCTCTTTGCCCGCCCCAGAAACACGGTGGACTCCGCGACTCCCTGCGGGGGTTCGTCCGCCGCGGAGATGCTGCTGCGGGCGTCCAGGCTGACCGGGGATACGTCGCAGGAGAGGGCGGCGGCAGCCATGATGCTGATGGTCCGGGACCAGATGCTGTCCCACCCCATGGCCTCCGGCCACTGGCTTTGCGCCCTGGACCTGCATCTGGGAAGCCCCGAGGAGATAGTGGTGGTCGGCCGCCGCGATGAACCGGGGACAGAGGCCCTCCTGGCCGCCGTGCACGGCCAGTATCTCCCTCACCGTGCCCTCCTGGGCTGGGCGCCGGGCACCCCCGTTCCCCCGCGTCTCCGGGACCTGGCCCGGGGCCGCGGCATCACGGACGGAGTGCCCACCGCCTATCTCTGCCGGGGACACCAGTGCCACCCTCCCACGAGCGACGCCGGGGAGCTGCGGCGACTGCTGAGCGTATAGGCGCTGCGGCCGCGCCGGGCAGTCAATCTGAGCTAGGCTTCTTATTGACGCGGATGTTAGAATAGATGTAGTCGGGGTCAATGTCTCTCGTTGTATCTGTCGTAGGGAGGTCGAATTCCGGAAAGACCACCCTGCTCGAAAAGCTGATAGTTGAGCTGAAGAAACGGGGCTATACCGTAGCTGCAGTCAAGCACTCCGGTGGCGACTTCCAACTGGACCATCCCGGCAAGGACAGCTGGCGCCTGACTGAAGCCGGGAGTGACGCAGTGGTCCTGGTTTCCCCTCACAAACTGGCTTACATGGAGAAGGCGAGCCATCCTCCGACCCTGGAAGGAGTGGTGCGACTGCTGGGCAGCAGGTTCGACTTTATTCTGATCGAGGGTTTCAAAGAGAAAGGCGCCGCCAGCCGGCGGAGCGGCATCCCCAGGATCGAAGTCCACCGAAAGGAGATGGGCAGTCTGGTCTCCTCCCCGGAGGAGTTGTTCGCAATTGTCAGCGACGAAGACCTCAAGATTCCCGTGCCGCGCTTCTCCAGCAGCGATGGGGTGGGGCTGGCCGATCTTCTGGTCCAGAGACTGAAGGTTTCTGCTGAATGCTATCCATCCGTCCGTCGGGACGCCGGGCCCTCTCAGAAGGGAGAGGCTTGATTCTCGACGCCGCACGATTCGTCTTCGAGCTCCCGCCCCGGGTGAGGTGGGCCAGGCGGATCTTGATCAAGCCCTGCGCCGGCTATGCCGTGCCGTACCCGGCCACCACGTGCCGGGAAACCCTCGAGAAGGTTATCACCTCCATCAGGGCCGTCAGCGAGGCGGACATAATCCTCCTTGAAGGCAGCCCCTGCGAAGACGAGATGAAGCCCATCTACAAGACGCTGGGGTACGAGTTCCCGCGGGTTATCGCCCTCGATGTCAGGGACTCGGTCCTGGTCGAAGTGGAGAACCCGCTGGTCCGGCCGTTTGCGCTGCCCACCTTCTGGATCCCGAACGTCATCCTCTACTGCGACTACCTGATCAGCATCACCCCCTTCAAGGTAGTAGCGAAGCAGGGCGATTTCACCATCAAGAACCTGCTCGGCCTGCTGCCGGTGAGCAAGTACCACGGCAGCAACGGCTCTGCCTGGGGTTCCCTGTACGATCTGGGCATTGACAAGGTGATCGCCGACTTGTACTTCACCCTGCCCTTCGACCTGGGGATCATCGATGGACGCAAGAAGTTCGTGGGCAAGGATGAGCCGTCCGTAGGCAAGAGCCAGGACTGCGGCAAGATCTTCGTGGGTGAGCCCTACGACGTCGACCTGGAGGCCTCCCAGTCAATGGGCATCGCCACCGAGTACCTGCAGTGGATCGAGATCGCCAAGACGCAGGTGGGCGCCGAAGAAGACGAGAGCTAGGGCGGCCCCCCCTGTCCCATCCGGCAGATGCCGTCCGCTGACTCCAGACCGCAGCCGCTGCACCGGACCCTGCAGTCAGGGGTTTCCTCGCCCCGGAAGGTGCGCTCGTATTCCTCCATGAGGTAGTCGCCGCTCACGCCCACATCGATGTGTGACCAGGGCAGGACCTCCTCCGCCGGGCGACGGCGGTGGGCATAGAAGGCCGGGTCCACCCCCGCCCGGTCGAACCCGGCCAGCCAGTTGGCGTACTTGAACCGTTCGCTCCAGGCATCGAAGACGGCGCCGCTCTTCCAGGCGTGCAGGATCACCTGGCCCAGCCGCCGGTCTCCCCTGGCCAGGATGGTCTCCAGCAGGCTGGCCTGAGGGTCGTCCCAGGACAGGTGGGCCCTTGCGCTGCGCAGGCCGCCCTTAAGGATCTCATGCTTGGCCGCGAGCTCATCCTGGCGGTCCTGTACCACCCACTGAAACGGGGTGTGAGCCTTGGGGACGAAGGTGGAAACGCTGATCCTCATGCGGGGAGGGGATTTCCGGGTCTCCTTCTTCACCCTGTCCACGATGCGCACGATGCCTTCCACATCTTCCATGGTCTCAGTGGGCAGCCCGATCATGAAGTAGAGCTTGATATTGCCCCAGCCCTTGGCCAGCGCCGCCGCGATAGTCTCCACTATGGCATCGTCCGGCACGGCCTTGTTGATGACCCTTCTCAGCCGCTCGGTGCCGGCCTCGGGAGCGAAGGTAAGGCCCGGCTTGCGGTTGAAGCGGAGGGACTCCATCAGCCGGACCGAGAAGCCATCGATACGCAGGCTGGGGAGAGAGAGCGTCAGGCGGCTATCGCTATGTTCGTCTATGAGCTTAGTTACCAGTGATTCTATCCCAGGGTAATCAGTCGTAGTTAGTGACACCAGGGACATCTCGCTGTAGCCGCAGTTGCGGATGAGCTGCCTGGCTGCCTCCTGGACCTCCTCGTGGCTGCGATGCCGCTGCGGACGATAGACGACGCCCGCCTGGCAGAAACGGCACCCCCTGGTGCAGCCCCGCTGGATTTCCACCGATGCTCTGTCGTGGATCACCGAGATGTACGGTACCACGGGCCTGACGACCGGTGGCGGCAGCCGGTCCAGTATCCGGCGACGTATGCTCGGTGGCGCCTGGGAGTGCAACGGCCGCAGGCCCTCGAACCTCCCGGCAGCATCGTGGTGCACTCCGTACAGGCTGGGGACGTAGACCCCGGGTATTCGGGCCAGGCAGGACAGGAGGCCATCCCGCCTCACGCCGTCCCTCTTGCACCTGCGGTACCCCTCCAGGATCTCGACCACCAGTTCCTCCCCTTCGCCAACAGCGAAGGCATCGATGAAATCGGCCATGGGCTCGGGGTTGAGAGCGCAGCTCCCCCCGGCGATGATCAGCGGATGAGAGTCCGACCGGTCGGCGGCCAGGACCGGTATGCCGGCCAGGTCCAGCATGTTCAGGACGTTGGTGTAGGTGAGCTCATAGCCCAGAGAGAAGCCGATGATGTCGAAATCCGAGAGGGGCCGCTGCGACTCGAGGCTGAGGAGGGGCACACCCGCCTGGCGCATGGCGGCCTCCATGTCGACCCATGGAGCGAAGACCCGGTCGGCCATGACCCCCGGCCGGCTGTTGAGAATCTCGTAGAGGATGGGCAGGGCCAGGTTGGACATGCCGATCTCGTACAGGTCGGGATAGGCCAGTGCGACCTTGACCTCGGCCGTCGACCAGTCCTTCGCCCGGCTGTTCCATTCACCGCCCGTGTATCGCCCGGGCTTGGTCACCCTGCTCAGCATGCTATCTGGATAGGACACTGACACCCCTGTTCCGCTCCGGAATATCCGTCTATCAGCTCATTATCGTATAAGCTGTAAAGCGCCCCGGATGCCGCCGTCCCCTGCCGACCGATTCGGAGCCCCGGGCAGGGACTTCATGATTATAGTCCGCCGCGTGCACGCAACTCAACCATCGAGCGCGGACAGCCCGCCCGGACCAGTGGAAAAGCAGCCCCGGGCGGCGGCGCATCGTAGCGTCCCGGTCACATCACCCCGAAGATTGTTATCAATTTCCTCACATCGCGGCGCACCAGCTTTGACTGAGGGGATTTTGTTATTGACACTCCATAGGGGGGGACATAGGATAGCTGCGGGGTGGCACGCTCACTAGTCTCTAGGAGTGGCGGATTTGTTGGCCCAGAAACAGTCTGATCGGACTATTGTTAGGCTGGTTGAGCGCCTGAAATCGCAGGGGTACGAGTTGCGTCCCAATGCGGCCAGGCGCGGCCGGTCGGGTGTCGATCACACGTTCGACTACCTCGTGCTGCGGCGGGATGGTTTCACCAACCTGCTGGCGGCCGTCGAGGTCATCAATGATGCCGAGGATCCGGAAACGAGCCTGCACCGGCTGTTCGCCTTCCAGGACAAGTGCTCTGACTGCGGCATCAGCCGCCTGGTGGTGATCGCCATCCCGCGCCTCAGCTTCGTCGCCAGCCAGTTCGCACAGAAGGACGGCGTCGACATCTTCGATGAGCAGGCCCTGCAGATGTTCCTGAGCCGCGCCCCGGCGGCGCGGGCATCTCCGGGTGACCTTCCGGCGACGTTCGTGCAGAAGAGCGAGGTGCACCAGTCGCTCAAGACGCTGGGTTACCGGGTTGACGAGACTGTCAGAGTGGCCGGCCAGTCCGGCGCCGACCACGTCTTCGGCGCCATGGCCCTGTGGGACGACGGCTTCATCCTGTCAAGGCTGGGCATTGACTACCTGTACACCGACAGCGTCGACAAGACCGATATCAGCGTGTTTGACCAGAAGTGCCGGGACGCCGGCATTACCGAGAGAATGCTCCTGATCCCGAAAGGGATGACGGCAGAGGCGAAGGGACTGGCACAGGAGAGGGGAATCGAGGTTATCAGCCTTGATGGCCGGCCCCGGGAGATCGTCATAGACGGCCTTGACCCTGCCCCATCTCCTTCCCCCAAGCCAGGCTCCGACGGAGACAAACCGGGTGTCCCCGGCGAGCCGAAGCCGCCGGAGGCGGCCGCACCGCCGTCTGCGCCGGGCAAAGAAGTCGGGCCGTCTGCGCCGGGCAAAGAAGTCGGGCCGGCGCCTTCAGACAAGCCCGCAGAGCGGAAGAGAACCATCGTGGTCTCCGAGCTCAAGCCCCCCAGGCCCGCGGCGCCAGGCAGCGAGGCCGGTCCGGCTGTGGAGAAGACCACGCCCGCCACCCCACCCACCCCCCCTGCCACTCAGCCAGGAGGCAGCACCGTGTTTGCCCCCATGGAGCCGCCCGCCCGGGCCAAGACGTTCTCCATGCGCAGCGTCATAGACCAGTTCCTGGGACCGCAGGTAAGGCCAAGACCGCCGGAGAAGAGCCCCGCGCCTGCCGCACACGAGGCTGCAGCCGCTGCGGCTGCCCCCGGCAAAGAAGCGCTGAAGCCGCCGCCAGTGCTGGATAGGCCGGCCGGCGCCACCGCGGCGTCGGCCGCGGCGTCGGCCGCTTCGCCGGCCCCTGCGGGCAACAAGGACACCGAAGGGAAGGCCCCCGAGACCAGGCCGCCGGAGGACAAGGCTGCGCCGGCTGCGGAAAAGCCGGCCGGCGCCGAGGCCAGGTCGTCCGCCGCCAAGCCAGGCGCCTTCGTGGCCAGACCTGGAATCCCGCCGCCGGCGAAGCCTTTGGAGGCCAAGGCCGTGCTAGTGGCCGACAAGCCCGAAGCCCAGCAGGCGAAGGCCGAAGCCAGGCCGCCGGGCGATCCGGCATCCAAGGGACCCGCGGAGGCGCCGAACACGGCGCCGGCCGGCGCCGAGGAGGCCAAGTCCGCGCCCAAGGCAGACGAAGCGAAGGGGGCGGACAGCAAGGCCGCATCTGGCTCCACGGAGGCCAGGGCCGCCCCCCCAGGACCAGCGGAGGCGCCAATGACGGCGCCGGCCGGTACCGAGGAGGCCGAGGCCGCGCCCAAGGCAGACGAAGTGAAGGGTGCGGACAGCAAGGCCGCGCCCAAGCCGGCCGAAGGCAAGGGTCCCAACGGCAAAGCCGCGCCTGGCCCGACGCAGGCCAAGGCCGCATCCAAGCCGGCCGAAGCCAGGGGGCCCAACGGCAAAGCCGCGCCTGGCCCGACGGAGGCCAGGGCGGCGCCCAAGCCGGCCGTAGCCAAGACCGGCGACGCGGCCAAGGGCTCAACGGAGGCGTTGGCGACGGCGGCGGCCAAGATCGCCGATGCGCTCGACAAGTCCGCAGAAGCTATAGAGACGGCGCCTGAGGAGGGGCAGAAGGCGAAACCGGGGACTCCGGGCAGACCCGGTCAGGCCAACGTGCCGCCTCTGGTGAGCAAAGCGCCCGCCACCCCGAAGCTGGCGGACAAGGATACCAAGCAAGGCGTGGTCGGATCGCCAGGCGCGGTGGCGGCGAACGCCCAGTTCCTGAAGCCCTCGCTGGACAAGGCCGGCGTCGACAAGCGGCAGGGGCTGGCGGCCAAGGCCAAGCTCCCGGAAAAGCCCGGCGAGCAACCGAAGCCCGTGGTCGAAGAGCCCGCGGAGAAGCCAAAGGTGAAGCTCTCCAAGGCCGCCAAGCCCGAGGCGCTGCAGGCCATCCCGGAATCCACCGCCAGGAGGTTCACGGTCCTGCCCATCAGCGTCACCGACAACGTCCTGGAAGTAGCCATGGTGAACCCTAGCGACCTGGCCACCATTCAGGTCCTGGAGCTCCAAAGCAAGATGCGGGTCAAAGCCGTGGCGGCCGACCAGAAGGAGATCCTGGACGCCATCGACTTCAACTACAAGGGGTTCGGCCAGATCGCCGAGCAGATCTCCCACATCGAGACCGGCGCGGACACGTCGGCCGGCGTGGACCTGGTGGCATCCACGGCCAACGCCCCGGTGGCCGCCGCCCTGAACCTCATCGTGGAGGAGGCGGTCAAGGCAAGGGCCTCCGACATCCACATCGAGCCTGAGGAGAAGCGGCTGCGCGTTCGCTACCGCATAGACGGCGTGCTGCAGGAGGTCATGTCGCTGCCCATCAAGATCCACCCGCCGCTGACCTCACGCGTCAAGGTCATGTCGGACTTGAATATCGCGGACCATCTTCGCCCGCAGGACGGCCAGTTCTCGCTGGACGTCAAAGGGAAGGGAGTGGATGTTCGCGTGGCCACCAGCCCCACCGTCCACGGAGAGACGGTGGTCATGAGAATCCTGGACAAGTCGATGGCCGTGATGGAGCTGCCGCAGCTTGGATTCACCGAGGATTGCCTGGCCAAGTACATGAAGATGCTGGCGGTGCCCTTCGGCATGATATGCGTCAGCGGACCCACCGGGGCCGGCAAGACCACCACCCTGTACGCCTCGCTCAACACCATGGACAAGGTGACCCGCAATATCATCACCGCCGAGGACCCGGTGGAGTACCGCTTCGAAGGGATCAAGCAGATACAGGTGAACCCGAAGGCCGGGCTCACCTTCGCCAGCGTTCTCCGCTCCATGATGCGTCTCGACCCTGACGTCATCCTCGTGGGCGAAGTCCGCGACGCCGAAACGGCCTCGATAGCGGTGAAGGCGGCCCTTACCGGCCACACCGTGCTCTGTTCCATCCACGCCAACGACGCTGTGAGCGTCGTCTACCGCTTGCTCGACCTCGGGGTCGAGCCCTTCATGGTGGCTTCGGTTATCACCGGTACGCTGGCCCAGCGCATGGCGCGGCGTGTGTGCGCCAACTGCGCCGTGGAGACGAAGCCCACCGAGGTGGAGGCAGCCGCCTACGAGAGCGTCATGGGTGAGAAGCTGGAGAGCTTCGTATCCGGCAGCGGATGCGACCTCTGCAACTTCTCCGGCTACAAGGGAAGGCTGGGCCTCTACGAAATACTGGCGATGACCGACACCACCAGGGCCATGGTGCTGAAAGGAGCGACAACGACTGAGTTGAGGAATCAGGCCGTGAAGGAGGGAATGGTCACCCTCTTCAGAGACGGCATGCAGAAAGTGAAGGCCGGAAAGACAACCGTGTCCGAGGTAATGCGCAATGCGTACTCGATCGAGTAGCGGACTGGTGGCTCGGTCCGCTGGTGGTCCCTGTCCGGGCGTGTTCTCCCTGGGGGTCAATAGGCTGGCGGTTCAATGGGAAGAACCGCGAATAGGGAGGTAGACATGCAATACAAGTACGTGGCCTACAACCAGAGCAAGCAGCTGGTCAACGGCAAGGTCGATGCCCCCAGCGAAACGGTGGCCCAGGAGATGCTGACTTACAGCGGCCTGAAGACCGTGAGCCTTAAGGAGTCGAAGCCCCTGCTGGACATGAACAAGGTCAGAGGGACGACCTACAAGATCAAGAACAAAGAGATCATCATGTTCTCCAGGCAGCTGGCCCTCATGATAGAGTCGGGCTTCGACATCGCGGCTTCACTGGACCTGCTGGAGAGCCAGATCGGGGACCGTAACCTGAAGAGGGTGGTGGGTGAGATCACCCAGGACATCAGGAACGGCTTGAAGCCCTCCCAGGCCTTCGCCAAGCACCCGGTGGCGTTCAGCAGCCTGTACTGCCGCACCATCGCGGTGGCGGAGGAGACAGGCAACCTGGAGAAGGCCCTGCGGCAGATGGCGGAGCACATCGAGAGGAACGCCACCGCCGCCAAGAAGGTGAAAGGGGCCCTGATGTACCCGGCCATGACCATGGTCCTGGGTGTCATCGTCGTCCTGGCCATGGTGTTCTTCATCGTGCCGTCCTTCGAGAAGATGTACGCCTCGATGGGGGCCGAGATACCGATCACCGCCCGGCTGCTGATGTCCTTCGCCGACTTCCTGAAGACCTACGGCATCTTCCTGCTGGCCGGCATCGTCCTGGCCGCGATCGCGGCCTTCGCTGCCACCCGGTCTGAGCAGGGCAAGTACCAGCGGGACTCCGTGATGCTGCGGCTGCCGCTGGTCGGCCAGGTCATCGTGCTGAGCGAGCTCTCGCGAGTGGCAGCCACCATTGCCACCCTGTTTCGCGCCGGGGTACCCCTGCCCGAAATCATGACCCTGGCTTCGCAGTCCTGCGAGAACAGGGTGATCGCCAAGGCGCTGACCGATGTAAGGCAGGAGATGCTGCAGGGACAGGGGCTGGCCCGGCCCATGTCCCAGAGGCCAGTGTTTCCGCCGCTCATGGTGCAAATGGCATCCGTCGGGGAGAACACCGGTAACCTGGACAGTACTATGGAGACGGTGGCCGCGAGCTACGGCATGGAGGCCGAGGACAAGACGTCCGCGATGACCGGCCTGATAACCCCCATCAGCGGCATACTCATCGGCGGGTTCGTCGGATTCCTGGCCATGGCCATGATGCAGACCATGTACGGCATGATGGGCAGCCTGTAAGGGAGAACGTGCCGCAGGTTCGCGGTTCCTGTGGCGGGGCCCTCGGGTACGCTGAGGTGGACCGGCAGCCTCCTTCCGGAGGCTGCCGGCAACGCCTTGATTCCGCTCCGGCACGGGTTTCCTGGGTTGACCTTCGCTGCGTCCGGGGCTAGAATCATCAAGGAAGTCCCCAACAAGGAGCGCGATGCAGTCCAGCCTGATCGGCAAGATCGAGAAAGCCAGGCGCTACGCAGAGGAGAAGGGAAGGGTCAGGTTCGCCGAGCTGACGGTGAGCTTCCGGGGTGACAACGACGACTACGTTCTCACCTACCGGGACGGCCGGTGGACATGCTCCTGTCACCACTTCGCCTCGGAGGGCATCTGCAGCCACACCATGGCCCTGC
>CALMBS010000313.1 GCA_937860285.1 uncultured Chloroflexota bacterium | reverse complement strand
GCCTGGAAGGGGGCCTCGTGTCCCGGGCCGTAGTGCTTCTCCACCCACGGATAGTAGAACGACGCCGGCTGGCACATGAACTTGCCCTTCTTCCCGTCCTGCGCCTGGTAGGTCCTCCTGAGGCAGTCGCCCATGCAGAGCCAGCAGGGCGCTTTGGCCGTCCCGGGCCCCGTGACCTCCAGGGGCGCGTTGCCTATCTTGAGAGTGGGATGGCGCGTGAACAGGCGGCGGAACTCCTTCGTGAGGCCGTCCAGCGCCTCGGGACGGGCCACGCTGGTGCGCCTTCTCACGCCGCGGACCACGATGGCCTTGAGGTTCTTGGAGCCCATCACGGCCCCCATGCCTCCCCCGCCCGCCGCATCGTCCGTGGCGATCAGGCAGGCCATGCTGGCTCGGTTCTCCCCCGCCTGGCCGATGGCCACCACGCTGATGGCATCCCCCAGCTCGCCCTTGAGGATCTCCCGGGCCTGGATGGCCCCCTTTCCCCAGAGCCACGAGGCATCCTCAAGCCTGCACGTTTGCTCCTCCACCAGGAGGTACACCGGCTTCTCGGCCCTGCCCCGGATGAACACGGCATCGTACCCCGCCGACTTGAGCCTGGTACCCCAGTCCCCGCCCAGGTTGCAGTAGGCCAGGTGCTCCGGAGAGGTCATAGGGGACTTGGCCGACACGTACAGCCTGGAGCCGCCGATGACCGGCACCCCGGCCAGCGGGCCGGTGGCCAGCACCAGGCAGTTGCCGGGGTCCAGCGCACCGGTCTCCGGCGCGACGTTGTCCCAATACAGGGCATTGGCCATGCCCCTGCCGCCGACGAACCTCCCGGCGTAGTCGGATGTGGCAAGCTCTCCCACTTTGCCCGCGGAGAGGTCGACGGTCAGAATCCTTCCGGCGTACCCGAATGAGCCCATGGTTCTCCCTCTACTGAGATTCTAGCTCGCCCTTCACGGGCCGTACAAGTCCTCAGTGGGGAGCTCGCGGGGATACGCGGTGCCGGGTTCGATGCATCGACTGGTCGGGGTCGGGCAACCCTGAGAGCTGCCGCGATGTGAAGCACCACGGTAGAAGGCGCTGGCTGGCGTGGCCGCCGGCCGGCGCTGCTATCCGGCTAGCCACGCAGAAAGTGAACCCTGAGATCATGGCCACGACGACCGGCAGGGCGGGTGATCCGCCACAACCATCGTCAACCCTGTAAATCCGGCTGGGGGCAGCCTCTCATGCAAGGACAGCCTACTCTGTCGCGACCTGCCAATACACTCTCGGTAACGATCATCGATCAAATGGTAATGCAGACATAAATCGTCTAAGTTTGACAGACTCGCACAACGCGTGATAAGGTGAGAGCGCGATGCACCAGTCCCCACGGCGACCTTACAGCTCCGCTCGTCGACATGGCAGAAGGCCGCCATTCGTCAGACAAGCTTGCACGGTGACATTCCTTGTCATAGCGCTGAGCAGCCTGCTGGCCTCAGCGCTGATTGTCCTGGCGGATGTGCACCCGGCCAGCGCGCAGACCCTCCTCACCTCCGGCGTAGCATCATCGAGTGTTGTCACGGGAGCCGGTGAGGCTGACTTCTATCGCGTTTCGGCCCAATCAGGCGAGACGCTGTCGCTCTTCCTGGACGGTGCGGAAGACAGCAGCCGCAATACGCTGGATCTATACGTGAAATACGGCGGCCCCCCAACAACCGAGTCATACGATTACGCGGGGATCTTGCCCAAGGGCGCAGACCAGGCGCTCCTCGTTGAAGAGACCCGGGCAGGGGAGTACTACATCCTTGTTCAATGCAGCCACTACTGGTCTCCCTACGGCAAGCCCGAGTATTCCTACACGATCACCGCCCACACCACGGACACCATGTCCACCCTGGAGCTCGGCACGCCTTCAACTGGTACCGTGGCCCGGGGCGGCGACGCACGCTGGTACCAGGTCCTGCCGGGAGCAGGCAAGGAGCTCTTCATCGACCTTCAGGCCATCGAGAACGCCAGCCGGAACACCTTCGATCTGTACATCAAGCATGGTGATCTCCCGTCGATCGACTCTTACGATTCCAGGGGCGTACTGACGGCCAGCCCCGACCAGGCCCTGCTCGTAAGAGACACCGCGGCAGGATACTACTATGTGCTTGTCTACTGCAGCAGCTACCTTTCTCCCTACGGACGACCCGAGTACGGGTACACCGTAGCAGCTCGAACCGAGGGCACCATGCCCGGTCTGGCGACCGGCTCACCGACAGACGACAAGGTGTCGCGCGGCGGTGATGCCCGCTGGTATCAGGTGGCCATGGCAGCAGGTGAGACGTTGTCGATTGAACTCGATGCCACGGAGGACGCGACCCGGAACACTTTCGACCTATACGTGAGGTACGGCGACCTCCCATCCACCGATACGTACGATCTCAGAGGCATCTTGGCAGACAGCCCGGACCAGGCCTTGGTTCTGACCGACACACAGGCGGGCTACTACTACGTGCTGGTGTACTGCAGCTACTATTGGTCGCCATATGCCTTTCCGGAGTACGGATACACGATTGCGGCAAACGGAAGACCCGCGGGAACTGACCCCTCCCCTCCGGGGAGAGAAGACGAGAGCCTGACCGGCTCGGTCCCGCTGCCCAGCGAGGTGTCCACCGATCCCAAGGTCGTCAGCACCAACCTGTTGCTGACCGCGGCTTTCGTGCTGGCCTTCTACTTCGCTGCCACGCTGTTCAATGGAACGGTCAAGGAGAACTACCAGACCGTCCAGGAATGGGTGAGAGGCATCACCAGGCGACTGGGGTCCGTCGAACGCTACGTTTCAGAGAGGACGCGCCGACTGCCCCGCCTTTCGCTCAGGGTGGGCATCTGCCTGACAGCGGGGACTGTCGTGACGATTTCTGCCATGATGTACTGCCTCATCGATCCGGCATTCGCCTTCAACCTCAAAGGACTGGCGCTGTTCCTCGCATTGCTTGCGTCCGTGGGAATAATGACGCTGGCGTATGACGGAATCCAGGCGGCCCTGATGGCGCGCCACTTCCGCATTCCGGCAGGATTCCGGGTATACTGGATAGCGCTTCTGGTCGCCCTCATCTGCGTCGGGACATCCAACGCTATTGACTTCCATCCGGGGGTAATCTTCGGCTTCGTCGGGGCAGCCACCGTCCTGTCAGCACAGAAGCCCAACGAGCGCCAGGAGGCCATCGTCATCCTGGCCAGCG
Organism: uncultured Chloroflexota bacterium; assembly: GCA_937860285.1. Lineage (GTDB taxonomy): Bacteria > Chloroflexota > Dehalococcoidia > UBA2247 > RBG-13-53-26 > JAFGCL01. The sequence goes on along the minus strand of CALMBS010000313.1, from coordinate 8,026 downwards.
CCGTTCTCGTCATGGCCATAGCTGTCGGTGCCTTCTACTCCCGGGGCCTCATATCCACGGCCGCCAGGCAAGAGGGCAACTTCGGCATTCTGGTGGCCGATAATGCCCTGTCCGGTACCTGTGTTGCGGGTCTGGAAGGGCTGGTCTTCATGCTGCTCCCCATAACGTTCCTCGACGGCGGCAAGCTCGCCGCGTGGAAATGGTGGGTTGATCTGGCAGCGCTGTCCCTCGCTGTCTTCTTCTTCATCTGGTTCATCATCAACAAGGACGGGACCATTGTGGACGCCGCTCGCAATGTGCGAATGGCGGTCATGATCGGGCTGGCGGCCTCTTCTGTCATCTTGAGCAGTGCCGTCTGGCTCTACTTCCGGTCGCGTCATCGTCGCCCTGGACGGCGAGGAGTACCGGTACCGACACCCAGCCAGTCGGAGGAGAACCTCGACCAGCTGGTTGAGACCATGACATCAAGGGTGAGGGCCAGAGACCCAAATGTTGCGCGGCACCAGCAGAAGGTGACTGGTCTGGCCCTGGCCATTGCAGCTGAACTTGGCCTTTCCCACCGGCGGAGCCGGGCAGTGCAGGTAGCCGCCGCGCTGCATGATGTGGGCAAGACACTCTTGCCGACTGAGTTACTCAACAAGCGTGACAAGCTGACGCGTGCGGAACTGGAGGCGGTGAAGTCACATCCCCGGTCCGGTTCCCAGATGCTGACAGACGAGCATTGCCCGCAGACCATAGTAGACATTGTGGCACAGCATCACGAAAGGATGGATGGGTCGGGCTATCCTCTGGGGCTGAAGGGGGAAAAGAGCAGTCTGGAGGCCCGAATCGTTGCAGTGGCGGATGTTGTTGCAGCCATGACCTCAGAACAGCCACACAAGCGGGCGTCCAGTCTGGATGAGGCCCTGAAGGAGATCGCCCGCCACAAGGGCAAGCTCTATGATGCTGGCGTGGTGGATGCCTGCCTGGCGGTCTTCGAAAAGGGGTCGTTCAAGTTCGCGCAGCAGGGACTGCTGGGCTCCTGACAAATGGGGTTCCACGCCCCAGCCCGACTCGCCGGACAGGGCCACGCGCGAATCGTGCCTGCGTGGTGCTGCGGCATCAAGGGGGAGGGGGCGCGGGCGAGACCCGGCAGACCCTGGGCTGGCTGTCGTACTCGGACAGCGCCCGCCGGGCCTCCTGGCAATGGACACACTGGCAGTTCTTGTGTGTCCGGTATATGGCCAGTGACTCAAGCTCGCTCGCCGTCATAGCCACCTACTCTAAGCCAAACGCAGCGGCAAGACACCACGCATTGGTAGGGTCTTTGGCCCCATCTACCTGCCGGTGCCCGCACCTGCCCACCAGGCCAGGTGGGGATACCACGTGCCACTACGGCCGCCGGGAGCGGCGCAGGACTCGCCGCGCCGTTGTATAATCGCGCTGAGAGGCCATGTCGCCATGGCGCAGCCTGGAGGAGGAGCCGGATGGGCAAATACTTGCAGATGATTACCTACAAGGGCAAGGAGATTATGTTCATGAACACGGCCGGGGTGAGCGAGGAAGGCGGTATCGAGGCCTGGCAGGAGATGAAGCGCGAGCTCCTGAGAAACCAGGACATCCACCTCATCCTGGTTGATGGCTCTAACATCGCCATCGCTCCCGCATCGGTGAGCAAGGCCAAGGATGCGGCGTCAGTCATCAGGCAGGACCCCCGGAACCGCGTTGCCTTCGTGGGTCTAACCGCGCTGCAGAAGTCCACGGCGCAGCTGATCGCGAAAGGGATCCACGTCGAAGCGCAGTTCTTCAAGACCCAGGAAGAGGGCAAGGAGTGGCTGGTGGCAGAGGCCAATAGGCCGCTTCAGCGCCCCGGCTAGTCATTCCCAGCGGAAGAATCGCAGGGACTGCCCAGCCAGGCCATCGCCTGACCAGATCAACACGAGCCATAGGTGACAACACCGTCGCGGCCGCTCCGGCTCACCAGGCGCCCTTCATCCACCAGGTACTCCAGGTGGGCCTTGATCTCCTCCAGGGCCATGACGAGCTCGCCGTCTTCCAGCGCCCCAATGCTGGAGGCCCCGATCAGCTCCGGATGGCGCCCATAGTACGCGCCGGTCAGGTCGTAGAGGCTCTGGCGGCCGCGGCACAGCTCCTCGAGCTCTGCCAGCCGCGCCCGGTGGAACCGCTCTATCTCCTCGGCCCTGTCCCGGACGGAGTAGATGGTGTCCTCGTGTCCCGGCAGCCCCAGCGCCACGCCCAGGGCGGCCGCCTTCCGCAGCGACTCCAGGTAGACGGCCAGGCCGGCGCCGCCCCAGGAGGTCCGCGGCGTCTGGTGCGGGCTGGTCACCGACAGTATGTGGTCTCCCAGGAACAGCACAGGGCCGACGCGCAGGCAGATGTGGCCCGGGGTGTGTCCGGGCGTCCCGACCACGCCATAGCCGTTGATGATCCGTTCCCCGTCGGCCACCGTGACGAGGTCATAGTCCCCCGGGCGGACCGCGAACTCGATGCCGGGGAACAGCCCGTCCGGCGCCAGGGAGCAACCGGCCTCGCTGATCATCCTGCTGCAGGATTCCCGCCATTTCCGGTCTTCGCCGGCGTAGTCCGCAACCACCAGGCTGTCGGGCAGGGCCATGTAGAGCGGCCGGCCCTTCAGCGCATCGCAGGAGAGCATGCCGAAGTGGTCATCATGCCCGTGGGTGACCACTATGTGGGCCACGTCGCCCGGGCCAATGTCCTCCCCGAAGTCGCGGTTCACAGCGCCCAGGCCGGCCATGAAGTCCTCCACGGGCTTCTCACCGTGAAACCCGACATCGATGAGGCTGACCGTCGTTCCGTCCAGGACGAGGTAGGTGTTGGTGAAATAGTGGTCCAGGTTCTGCACCGGGACCTGATAGACCCTCACGCCGGCGCAGTCAAACCGGGTGACCGCGCCCACCCTTGTCTCCGAATACGACTCACAGTCCCGGTGCGTCATGTGACCCCTCTCACCTCACATACATGCTAGGCCCGGGGGCAACGACGGGTCAACCCTGCGTCCGCAAAGCGCCCGGGCGGCCCGCCGGGCCCACTGGCTTTGCATCGCATTACTAGGTATAATCAGCGCACTGACATGGGCTGGGAACACCGGATAGCGGGCCTCTGCAAGTTCGTTGGCGCCACGCTGCCGCCGCGCCTGTCCTACGCCGTGGCCGAGTCCCTGGCCAGCGGGCTGCACGCGCTCTCCCCACCGCTGAGGGCCGATGCCGAGTCCAGCGCCGCCTACATGCTCGGAGAAGCCCGGGAGAGCCGCGAGGTGGCCAGGGCGGCCCGCCGGAGCATGAGGAACTACGCCCGGGACGTGGTGGACCTCCTGCGGTACAACGGCCGGCCCGCGGACGCTGACACGACCGTCTCGTTCGAGGGGCTGGACCGTCTGGACGCCGCCCTGGCCGAAGGCAAAGGGGTCATCCTGGTGGGCCTGCACCTCGGCTCCTGGGACGTGGGGGCGGCGTACCTCGCCCACCGCGGCTACCCCATGAGCGCCGTGGTCCTCTCCGCCAAAGACAACGACGGGCTGGACGCCTTCATGCGCATCCTGCGCACCGAGGCCGGCGTGGGCGTCATCACCACCCGCGACGGCATATGGCAGGCGGCGGACGCGCTGCGGCGCAACCAGGCCCTGGCCCTGCTCATCGACGGGGCCACCGAAGGGAAGTCAGTGCCGGTGCGTTTCGTCGGGGGCCAGGTCCAGTTCTCGGCGGGGCCGGCCACCCTGGCCCTGCGCACCAAAGCCGCGGTCGTTCCGGCATGCACCCTGCGCCTGCCGAACGGAAGGTTCCAGGGTTTCATCGGCGAGAGGGTATCGCCCGGCCCGGGCAGCAACCTCCACCAGAGCATCCCGCTCTTCACTCAGAGCATGCTGGATTCCCTGCAGGGATACGTCCAGCAGTACCCGGACCAGTGGGGGATGACCCGCTCGATACCGCCTCGGGCCTGAGGGATCTGGCGCCGGCCGGGAGCCCCCGGCTCACGACAGGAAGTCCACGAGTATCCTGGTGAACTCCCGGGGCTTCTCGATCATGGGGACGTGCCCGCAGCCCCGCAGCACCTGCAGCCGCGACCCCGCGATCTCCCGGTGCAGGAAGCGGCTCATCGCCACCGGGGCCCCCAGGTCCTTCTCACCGGCCAGAATGAGCGTGGGAGCCTGGACGCGGCACACGCTGCGTGTGAGGTCGTAGCCCATGAGCATGCCCCGGCCGCACTCATAGGCCACGTGCTTGGGGGTCTGGGTCACCCTGTCAGCTGCGCTATGGCCCGGTTCCCGGGAGGGACCCAGGACCTTGAGCTTCATGACCCTCTCGGCAAACACCCTGTAGGGCACGAGATAGCCCATCCCGGCCATGACCCTGCCGGCGAGCTGCACCTGGGGGACCAGCCTGGCCGTGGTGCAGACCAGCGCCAGCCTGGAGACCATGCCGGGGTGCTCCAGGGCCAGTGTCAGGGCAGTCATGCCGCCCAGTGAATGGCCCACTACCCCCACCCTGCCCAGGTGCAGGCTTTCGATCAGGCACCGGAGGTCCTCCGCCAGGCTGCCAACGGAGTAGTCGCCCCGGGGCTTGTCCGATCGGCCGTGTCCCCGGTGGTCGTAGGCCACCACGGTGTGATTTTCGGCCAGCTTCTCCGCCAGCCCCTTCCAGATGCAACAGCTGTCCAGGAAGCCGTGAGAGAGGACGACGGGATCCCCGCGGCCCTGCACCTCGTAGTGCAGTCTGACTCCCCGAACTTCTACTGCAGGCATGCCTCTGACCCGCGCCCACTGCCGTGCCGAGTGACGGCCCACCCCGTGGCATGTGTCTTACACGATATCATTGGGGCACGATGCTGTCAATCCGGCGCTGGCTGGCCTGGTCATCCCTCTGGGTCTTGAAAACGGCCACGGTCCGCTCCATGTCCTCGGCGGTGGCCGCCAGGGACTGCGCCGCCGCCAGGGACTCCTGCATCTGGGTGGACATCTCCTGGGCCGACGCTGAGACCTGCTCCGCGGAAACGCTGTTCTGCGCCGCCACCGCGGCCGTGCTGTCCACCGTCATGGACACCATGCCCGAGCTGGCCGTCATCTCCTGGGTGGCGGCCGCGTTCTGCTCCACTATCTTGTTGATGCGCACTATCGCGTCCACCATGCTGCTGCTCAGCTCCTGCAGCTGCTGCGCCGCAGCGGTGATCTGGTCCACCTGCCGGCCCACCCTTCCGGACCTGGTCAGGATGTCGTCCAGGGCCGTCCCGGCATCATTGGCCAGCTTGTAGCCCGCCTCAATCTCCTGGCTGCCCTGCTGCATGGCGGACACCGCCTCCCGCACATGGCTCTGGGTGCCGCCCACCAGCTCCGCTATCTCCCTGGTGGCCGCCGAGGACCTCTCCGCCAGCTTCCGCACCTCGTCCGCCACCACCGCAAAACCACGCCCCTGCTCGCCGGCCCTGGCCGCCTCTATGGCCGCATTCAGGGCCAGCAGGTTGGTCTGCGCCGCGATGTCGTCTATGGTGCCCACGATGTTCCCGATCTCCTCCGACCTCTTCCCCAGGTCCATCACCCTGGAGGAGACGCCGTCCATGGCCTTCTTGATCCGGCTCATGCCCTCCACCGCGTCGTGGGTCTTGCGGGCGCCTTCGGCCGCCGATGCCGCCGTGCTCTTCCACTCTTCGTCGCCGGCCCGGGCATTGGCCGTGACCTCGGCTATGGCACCGGACACCCTCTTCACGATGTCGGTGGTCTCCGCCACGCCCTGTGACTGCTCGCTGGACCCCTGCGCTATCTGGCCGATGGCCCGCGAGAGCTGCTCCACGGTCTGCGCCGTCTGCTGCAGTGCTGCCGACTGCTCCGAGGCCCCCCGGGCCATCTGCTGGATGGTGGCGGTGATCTGCTGCGTCGCCTGCGCCGTCTGCTCCGCCGCCCGGGTCAGCTGCCAGCTGGCCTCGGCGACACTGCCCGCCGCCGTCTTGGTCTTCCCGATAAGGTCGCGTTGCCTGGCAATGAGCTTGGCCTGGGCCCGGCCCAGGACGTCCACCTCCGACCGCGGCGTGGCCTCGACGGTCAGGTCGCCATCGGCGGCGCGCTCGGCCACCTCGGCCAGGTGGTTCATGAACTCCATCACCATGGAGTAGGATTCGGCCAGGTCCCCGATCTCGTCGCTCGACTTCACGTCGACCCTCTGGGCCAGGTCGCCGCACGCCAGGGCCTTGTTGGACTTCTCCAGCGCGGTGAGCGGCTTCCTGAGGACCAGGTGCATCATGAGCCAGCAGAGGAACAGGTCAAAGAGCGTGATGCCCACCGCCACGTACCACATCTGGGCCTCCGTCCGCTGGAAGGCGGCCATGGCCTCGTCGGTGTACACCCCGCTGCCCACCACCCAACCCCAGGGGTCAAAGGACCTGGCGTAGGAGAGCATGGGCTCGACCCGGCCGCCGTCACCGCCATACGGCGACTCGTGCCGGTAGAACCCCGCCCCGGCATCGCGGCAGATGCCGGCGAGCTCGGAAAAGACCGCCTTGCCGTCCGGGCTGCGGTAGGTGCTGACATCGGTGTTGACCAGGTCCGGCCTCAGCGGGTCCGCCAGCAGCACGGGCTGGTAGTCGCTGACCCAGAAGTAGCCGGCCTCCCCGTGCTTCAGGTCGGTGACCGCTGCCAAGGCCGCCGCCTGGGCTTCGGCCCGGGTCATCTCGCCGCACAGCTCCATGCCGTAGTAGTGCTCCAGGCTGCTCCAGGCCACGTCCGACTGCTCCTGCGCCCGGGTCTCCACCTGCCCCCATGATGCCGCCTCCATCCTGGGCATGCCGAGCGCAGCCAGGTAGATGGCGTACGTAGCGGGCACCATGGAGAAAACGACGAATATCTTGATGAGCAGGAGCACTCTTATGCGCCTCTTCGGCGTCTGGGCCATCTCACCCGTCCTCCCCTGAATCGTCTCTTCGCCACAGCTTCCCCGGCGGGCCAGGCAACGAGCAGCGGCTGCACCCTCATCATAAGTGCCGCACCAGTCATGGTATTTCTGTCCGCTCACAATCGGGTATCAGACCGGTCCGGGCGTCTGACGACGCTGTCTCGGAGGCCGGCCATTACGTCACAGAAAGATCGCAGGGAGGCGGCGTTCTGGGCCCGTTGACACCTGTCGCTCCCGATGCTACTATCGGAGAAGAAACGATCCGAGGAGGGGAGGCGGTGGATGCGGTGTGCCGGATCGCTTTTTCTTTCTCCAACCCGGCCCTGTCCCATCCCCGAATCGGGCCCGCTCCCTTTCTGTCCGGGTGACCATCCGGCAATTTAGGAGGCATCCCTATGAAGACGGTCTTCGTCAACCCCGAGCGCTGCGTCGGCTGCCACCAGTGCGAGATCGCCTGCCTGGTGGAGCACTCGCAGAGCAAGAGCCTGTACGACGCGCTCTCGGAGACCCCGACCCCGCGGCGGTTCATCGTGGCCACGCCCGGCCGGCACCGCAACTCGTCCTTCCCCAGCAAGTGCCGCCACTGCAGCCCCGCCCCCTGCCAGGCGGTCTGCCCCACCGCGGCCATCAGCCGCGACGCGGGCCTGGACATCGTCCTGATAGACGGCAACCGGTGCATCGTCTGCGGCATGTGCGCCATGGTCTGCCCCTTCGACGTCATCACCTATCACCACTCGGCCAGGGTCCGGCCCCAGAGGACGGTGGCCATCAAGTGCGACAACTGCATCGAACGCCAGCGCCGGGGGAGGACGCCGGCCTGCGTCGAGACCTGCAAGGTGGGCGCGCTGCAGTTCGGCGATATCAACGAGCTGACGAAGAAGTCCAGGACGCGGCTGGGCCGATCGGTGTCCGTGGCCGCGGGGCAGATAAGGCCGGAAGAGGCCCGCCTACCCGCCAACGTCGAGGCCTGGCGCGGCTGGACCCTCTCGTCCAGAATCACCTTCCCGTCCCGGAAGACGACCCGCCGGCCGGCATAAGAGGCGATATCCGTTTCGTGGGTCACGAGGATGACGGTGATGCGGGAATCCCGGTTCAGCTTCTGAAAAATATCCATGATCTCCAGGCTCGTG
>CALMBS010000312.1 GCA_937860285.1 uncultured Chloroflexota bacterium | reverse complement strand
GGCCCGCTGCTATTCTTGATGGGCCGCGGGGCCGGTCTGGCGGAACAGGCAATCTGCGTGCGGGGGGGGTATTCATGCACGAGATTCCTAAGCGCTTCCGGTCGGAGTACACCGACCGGCTGGTGAACTTCACCCAGGCGCTGGGTGACATGATGATCCAGATGGAGCTGGAGTTCCACTCGCATCTGGACATCGACAGGCTGGCCAGGGCTCTGGCCCTGGCGCTCGATGCCGAGCCCATCCTGGGATGCCGCTTCGTGAAGCGGTGGTGGCGGCCGCACTGGGAGAGGCTGGATGGGGCGGGCCGGGACGTCCTTCTCCTGGCCGCGGACGCGCCGGAGTACGAGGGGTTCAAACACAGCTCCATCGACGCCTGCGCCGGGCCGCAGATAAAGGCCTGCCTGCTGCGCTCTGCAGAAGGAGACCGGCTGCTGATCAAGGTGGCGCATGAGGTGGCCGACGCCGCCGGCGTGAGAGACATAGTCCGGACCATCTCCACCACCTACGGCAGGCTGGCCCGTGAGCCCGGGTACCGGCCTCCGCCAAACGTGAACGCGGACCGGGGGCTGTCGCAGCTGATGCGCCTCATCCCCTGGCATCACTATCCGGGCATCCTGCGCTACTACTTCGGCGAGTACCTGATCCCGGTGTGCTACCCGCTGGGATCGCTGCATCTGCCCATCGACAAGGACCACGACCGGACACTGGAGTATGCCGGCCGGAGCCTGCCGGCGGACCTCTACCAGGGCATAAGAGAGTACGGGCGTCAGCGCGGCTCGACCATCAACGATGTGATGCTGGCCTCGCTCTTTCACGCCGTGGCCGCCGCGTCCGGCTGGGACCGGCGGGCGCGCCTGCGGTTCCACGTGACGGTCGACCTGAGGAGATTCCTGCCCGGGGCGATGGCGCCGGGGGTGTGCAACCTCAGCGGCCTGGAGCTGATGAACCTGGGCACCGATCTGACCGACGACTTCGACTACACGCTGGAACGCGTCTCGACATTCATGCGCCGCAGGAAGAAGTCCTGGATCGGCGTCAATGACCTGGCCACCGTGGCGCCGTCCAGCGTGCTTATGCCGGACAGCCTGCTGCGTAAGAGCATAGTCTCCTCATGCCAGTGGGTGTACAACCATCGCTGGCCCTACGTGGTCACCAACCTGGGCTCCATCGAGCCCGGGGACGTCACCTTCGATGCCCCGCCGGCGGCGGCGAGGGTCCTGCCGCCGATTGAGTATCCGCCGGCCATCATCTTCTCCTTCAGCAGCTACCGGGACTCCCTCGACCTCCGGGTGGGCACCTGGCCATGCTCAAAGGGACCGATAGAGGACTGTCTCGACCAGCTGGTGGGTGTGCTCGGCGGCCTGTCTTCGGCTTCGCCGGCCGGCGAGCCGGCTTCGGCTGCGGCTGCCTGATCAGCCGTCACGCCCCGCCGCCTACCTGCCGGACTTGCGGGAGAGCGCCGAAGGCCACCAGCTCCAGCGGCCGAAGACCCGGGCCGGGGCCGGCACCAGGAAGGTGTCGATGGCCCTACCCGTCTATGGCCGCCCGCAGCTCCCGGGCGAAGGCCTCCAGGCTCGCAGTGGCGCCGGCGCCCATGAGGTTCACGATGCGGCTGCCCACGATGACGCCGTCGGCTATCCGGGCGATCTGTCCGGCCTGTCTGGCGTTGGAGATGCCGAAGCCCACGCAGACCGGCAGGCTGGCGGCGGCCCGCACCCGGGCGGCGAACTCCCCCAGCCCCGGCGGCAGCTCATCGCGGACGCCGGTGACCCCGGCCACCGAGGTCAGGTAGACGAAGCCCCGGGACCGCCCCGCGACCAGGCGGATGCGCTGGTCGGTGCTGGTGGGGGAGAGCAGGTAGATGAGGTCCAGACCGCTCTTCGAAGCCACGAGCTCAAGCTCCTGGCCCTCGTCCGGGGGCAGGTCGGGGATGATGAGGCCGGAGACGCCGGACCGGGCGCAGTCCCGGCAGAACTCTGAGTGGCCGTAGCGCAGGATGGGGTTGTAGTAGGTCATGAAGACCAGGGGCATGTCGACCAGCCGTGACAGGGCAGCGGCGGTCTCCAAACAGACGGCCGGGGTGACCCCGTTCTGCAGGGCCTGGAAGGCCGCCTGCTGTATGGTGACGCCGTCGGCCAGCGGGTCGGAGAAGGGGATGCCCAGCTCGATGAGGTCACAGCCGCCGGCCACCAGGCGGGGGACGGCGTCCAGCGTGGCCTCCACGCTGGGGTAGCCCACGGTGACGTAGCCGATCAGCGCCTTCCGGCTGGCGCGGGTGAAGGCCTGGGCGATCGCGCTCACAGCTGCACCCCCCTGGCGGCGGCCACCGTGTTCATGTCCTTGTCCCCCCTCCCGGAGAGGCAGACGGCGACCAGCCGGTCCCGGCCCCCGGCTCTGGCGATGCGGGCGGCGTGGAAGATGGCGTGGGCCGACTCCAGGGCGGGTATGATGCCCTCGGTCCGGGAGAGGAGCTCGAAGCCCTCCAGCGCCTCCTCGTCGGTGACCGCCACGTAGCTGGCCCGGCCGCTGTCCTTGAGGTAGCCGTGCTCCGGACCCACGCCGGGGTAGTCCAGGCCGGCGGAGATGCTGTGGGTGTCGCGGATCTGCCCCGCGTCATCCTGCAGCAGGTAGGACTTGGTGCCGTGGAGCACCCCGATGTGGCCCTCACTCAGAGAGGCGGCGTGCTTCCCGGTGGCCAGGCCCCGGCCGGCGGCCTCCACCCCCACCAGCTCCACCCCCGGGTCGGCAATGAAGGGGTGGAACATGCCGATGGAGTTGCTGCCGCCGCCGACGCAGGCCACCACGCAGTCGGGCAGGCGGCCCCGGGAGTCCAGGCACTGCTGCCGGGCCTCCTTCCCGATGACCGACTGGAACTCCCGCACCATCAGCGGGTACGGGTGCGGGCCCACCGCCGAGCCCAGGATGTAGAAGGTGTCCCGGACGTTGGTCACCCAGTCCCGGATGGCCTCGCTCACCGCCTCCTTGAGGGTCCTGGTGCCCGTGGTGACCGGGCTGACCTCGGCCCCCATCAGCTTCATGCGGTAGACGTTCAGGGACTGGCGGTGGATGTCCTCCTCGCCCATGTAGACGATGCACTTCATCCCCATCATGGCGCAGACGGCGGCGACGGCCACGCCGTGCTGCCCGGCGCCGGTCTCGGCGATGATGCGCCTCTTGCCCATGCGTTTGGCCAGCAGCGCCTGTCCCAGGGCGTTGTTGATCTTGTGGGCCCCGGTGTGGGCCAGGTCCTCCCGCTTGAGCAGAATGCGGGCGCCGCCGCACTGCCGGGTGAGGCGCTCGGCGAAGTAGAGCGGGGTGGGCCTCCCCGAGTAGTGCCGCGAGAGGGAGGCGAACTCCTCCTGGAAGGCGGCGTCCTGCAGGGCCTGGCGGAAGGCCGCCTCCAGCTCCTCGATGGCCGGAATCAGCACCTCCGGCACGAAGCGGCCCCCGTAGGCCCCGAAGTATCCCCGGCTGTCGGGCAATGTCTGCTGGCTCATCTGGCACCTCCGGCGACTCTGGTCATGGCGTTCACATCCTTCATCAGCTCCGCGAGCTGCTCCGGGTACAGCGACTGCCGGCCGTCGGAGAGGGCGTGGGCGGGGTCGTGGTGCACCTCCACCAGGAGGCCGTCGGCGCCCACGGCGATGGCCCCCCGGGAGAGGGCAATGACGTACTCCCGCCGCCCCGCGGCGTGGCTGGGATCGACGATGACCGGCAGGTGGCTGACCTCCTTGATCGACGGTATGGCGGAGAGGTCCAGGGTGTTCCGGGTGTTATCGGAGAAGGTCCGGATCCCCCGCTCGCACAGGATCACACTGGGGTTCCCCTCCGAGGCGATGTACTCCGCCGACATCAGCAGCTCCTCGATGGTGGCGGCCATGCCCCGCTTCAGCAGGACCGGCTTGCGGCAGCGCCCGGCCCGGCGCAGCAGGGAGTAGTTCTGCATGTTGCGGGCCCCAATCTGGATGATGTCCGCGTACTGCTCCACCATCTCGATGTTGAGGGGGTCGGTGGCCTCGGTGACCACCGGCAGTCCGGTCTCCCGGCGCACCTTCGCCAGTATCTTGAGGCCGGCCTCGCCCAGCCCCTGGAAGGTGTACGGGGAGGACCGGGGCTTGAAGGCGCCGGCCCGGAAGACCTGGGCCCCTAGCTCCTTCACGATGCGGGCGATGGCCAGCGTCTGCTCCTCGCTCTCCACCGCGCACGGCCCGGCCATGACCACCGGCCGCCCCCCGCCGATGGTCACCTCCCCCACGGTGATGACCGTGGGCTGCGGGCGCGTCTCCCGGCTCACCAGCTTGTAGGGCCGGGTCACCCGGATGGTCTCCTTGACCCCGTCCAGGGGCAGGATCCGCGAGTCGTCCACCTCGTGCTCATTGCCCACGATGCACACGGCGGTGCGCTGGGCGCCCGGTATGGGCAGGCCGCGGTAGCCCAGGCGCTCGATCTCGGCGATCACCGCCTCCACCTGGGCCTTCGTGGCGTCGTTCTTCATGATTACCAGCATGCTCTACCTCCTGCCCCGGCCGCCATCAGGCGCCGTCC
>CALMBS010000311.1 GCA_937860285.1 uncultured Chloroflexota bacterium | reverse complement strand
TCCCATGGAAGCGAAGTACTTGCTCAGCTTGTCCTTGCACTCGTCCGGCGTGGTGTACCGGCCGTCGAAGAGGTCCAGTCCGATGTGGATGTACGGCACTTTGAGATCGTTGCAGATCTCCTTCATGATGCCGGTGCTGGCCGATCCGTCCTTGTGGCCCATGTGGCCGGGCCAGATGACGAGGTCGATGCTGTAGTCCTTGACCACCCGGGCGATATCAGAGGCGAAGTAGTCGGCCGGTCCGCGCGCCTGGCGGATCATCGGCGAGTCGTAGAGGTTCCTCTTGGCCAGACCACGGAAGATGGTCTCCTCGTTGCGGAGGTCAACCGGCGTGTAAGGCTGCAGGCCGAACATGTCCTGCACCATCACGGCCCCCCACTCGCTCTCCAGCCACGGCATCAGCTCGAAGACCCAGCCGAAGGGCAGCAGGTCGAACCAGAAGTACCGGATCTTCTCCTTCTCCACCGGGCCGGTCCCGGCCTTGACGCGCTCTTCAGCGTCCTTGTACAGCTGCTGCAGCCACCGCGTTCCCCTCTCCTTGCCGGTCTGGAAGACCTGGGTGGCGGCGAAGGCCTGCGGCCCGCCGATGCCCCACCCGTGGGGGCAGGGTCTGGCCCGCCGCAGCTGGGTGTACTCGGACAGGATCTCGTACTGCTTGTTGGTCTCCTTGCAGACCTCTCTCAGCCGGTCCAGGTCCAGCTTCAGGCCGGTGTGCTCCTCCAGGAAGGCCACCATCCGCCGCAGCTCGCTGGCATAGTAGTCGATGCCGCGCAGGTCCTCGAAGTATGGCGGGTCGCTGGCGAATATGGGGACGTCGCGCCACTTCTGGTTCCGCTTCACCGCCTGGTGGAGCAGGTTGCCGGCGTCGCAGGGGTGTATCAGCCCGATCAGCGCCCACGGCTTCGGCGTCAGGCCGGCCTCGACGTAGTAGAGGGCCAGGCGGCAGGCGGTGCACCAGTCGGTCCCCAGCCCCATGGCCTCGGCGGCGTCGATGTCCCCGGTCAGGAAGGGGGCCGAGGCGGCCAGGAACGGGGTCTGCATGAGCATGTACCAGGGCATGCCCATGGCCTCGTAGATCTCCGGGGCGGCGCAGAAGTAGCCGGCGACGAAGGGCTTGCCCTCCTCGGCGCACTTCATGATGGTGTCGTACCGCTCCACCGTGATGTCCGTGATCTCCTTGCTCAGCTGGCTCATCGAGTCCGGCATGGTGGCCAGTATGCCCGAGAGGAAGTTGAAGTAGTCGCGTTCCTCTTTGTATCGCCTGAAGGTCTCCGGCTCGTACTTGTACTTCGTTACCATGAGTCTACCTCCCCATCATTTCCAAGAACGCCTGAATTCGCGTTCGCAGCTGCCCGGCACCGACGTTGACGTAGTCCCGGTCCAGGCGGATGTACGGAACGCCGGCCTCCTTCAGGTCCTCGCCGGCCATGAACTGCTCTCCGGTCCAGTTGTCGCACATCACCAGGCGCTCGGCTACCACTCCGTCCACCTTGAAGTCCTTGATCATGGCCTGGATGAAGGCGGCCCTCCTCGGCTGGTCGCCGAACATCCGGGCGCAGGACGGCCGGTCGGCGATGTAGTACCGGGCCAGGGCTGTGATGGGGTTGTCGGCCTTCTCATCGACATCCTTCCACATGGTCCTGGTGCCGAAGCAGAGGGAGTCGGTCACCACCAGCCCGCCCTGGCCTTCGATGACCTCGATGTAGGCCGGGTCGTCCAGTATGCCTCCTATGAGCATCAGGCGGGCGCGGTAGTCGGAGTGGCCTTCCTTCATCTTGCCCAGCTCGTCCACCAGCTCCTTGAGGAGGTGGTTGTACTCCTCGCGCGGCATGGCGGAGCCGGCCACCATGGCCGACAGCACCTCAGCGCCTGTGATGGGCGGGTCCTTCCTCTTTCGCAGCTCGTAGAGCTGCCTCTGGAGGCGCCGCGTCTCATTGTGGACCTTGATGGCCTTCCACAGCCGCTCATCGGAGATGAAGACGCCGAAGTGGTTCTTCATGGCCTCCCTGAACTCGGAGACCTCCTGCCGGAACCACTCCACCTGCGGCTCCTCCACCTTCTTGGGCAGGCTGATGAGGCGCAGGAACGGGGTGTCGACCTTCCGCTTCCAGTGGTCGTAGATGCGGCGGACGTGGTCGCAGCTGTTGACCCAGACCACGCCGTCCAGGAAGCTGTACTCGCCGCGCAATCCCAGGTCCAGGGAGTGGCGGGAGAAGCTGCAGTTGATGCTGCTGACGCAGGTGTCAGCCATGTCCGTGCCGGTGCTGCCAGTGCCCCGCATCCGGAAGGGCACGTAGCCGGCGG
>CALMBS010000310.1 GCA_937860285.1 uncultured Chloroflexota bacterium | reverse complement strand
TGACCGGGACATGATCGCGGACCGCTACGTCAGGAGGATGGCGGGGGAGGACGTGCCCCATGTCTACCAGTTCCGGTTTGTGGACCGGGCCGGCAACACCAAGTGGGCCGAGATAAACGCGGTCCTGGTGGACTGGGAGGGAAGGCCGGCCACCCTGGCCCTGATCAGCGACATCACCGCCCGCCGGGAGGCGGAGGACGCGTTGCGGGCCAGCGAGGAGAGGCTGCGGCAGGTCACCGAGAACATGCTGGACGCCGTGAGCCTGCTGGACAGCGCCGGGGTCATACGCTATGCGAGCCCCTCCCACGAGAGGATCCTGGGGTACAGGCCGGACGAGCTGCTGGGGAAGAGCTCCCTGGACCTGCTTCACCCGGACGACGTCGGACCGGTCTTGGCTGCGCTGCAGGGGATGGGCGAAGGCGGAGTATCGGGGCTGCAGTACCGCTTCCGCCACCGGGACGGCCACTATGTCTGGGGGGAGGCCTCGGCCAAGGCCATTCTCGATGAGGATGGGGCTGTCACGGGCTGTGTGGTCGCCAGCCACGACATAACGAGGCGCCGGGAGGCTGAGGAGGCCCTGCAGACCCAGGAGCGCTTCTTCCGGGCCGTCACCGAGCACAGCAGCGACGGCATCCTGGTGATGGGTGGGGACGGGAATGTCAGGTACGAGAGCCCGGGGGCCAGGCGCCTGCTGGGGCTGTCGCAGAGCCGGGCTGGACAGAGCGCGATGGGCCCCCTTCACCCTGATGACCAGGCGGCCGCCGGCGAGGTTCTGGACCGCGTTCTGGCGGGCCAGCCGGCGCGCGTCGAGCTGCGCGCCGGCCACGCGGACGGATCCTGGCGGACCATAGACTGCAAACTCGTTAACCTTCTCGACGATCCCGCCGTTGAGGGGGTCGTGGTCAACATTCGCGATGTCACCGAGAGGAAGCAGACGGAGGAGGCCCTGCGCGCATCCGAGGAGAGGAACCGCGTTCTGGTAGAGAATGCCAACGAGGCCATCACCGTCATTCAGGACGCGGCCATCAGGTTCGTGAATCCGAAGTTCGCCGAGCTCATCGGGTATGGGGTGAGTGAGCTGCTGGCGAAGCCGTACCTGGACCTGGTGTACCCGGATGACCGGGAGATGATAGCGGATTACTACGTCAGGAGGCTCGCGGGGGAGGAGGTGCCCCACATCTACCAGTTCCGGTTCGTGGACCGGGCCGGGAGCACCAGGTGGGCCGAGATGAACGCGGTCCTGGTGGACTGGGAGGGAAGGCGGGCGACCATGGGCCTGATCAACGACATCACCGCCCGCCGCAAGGCGGAGGACGCGTTGCGGGCCAGCGAGGAGAGGCTGCGGCAGATCACGGAGAACATGCTGGATGCCGTTGCCTTGCTGGACAAGGACGGGGTCATCAGGTACGCCAGTCCCTCCCACGAGAGGATCGTGGGTTACAAGCCGGAGGACCTGGTGGGTCGGCACTCCCTGGACCTGACCCACCCGGACGATGTGGGTGGGGTGGTGGCCGCACTCCAGGGAATTGCGGAAGGGGGGGTCTACGGCATCCAGTACCGCTTCCGACACCGCGACGGCCACTACATGTGGGGGGAGGCCTCGGCCAAGGCCATTCTCGATGACCATGGGGCTGTCACGGGCTATGTGATCGCCAGCCACGACATAACCGAGCGCCACCAGGCAGAGGAGGCCGTGCAGCGCCAGGAGCGCTTCTTCCGGGCGGTCATCGAGAACAGCGCGGACGGCATCATGGTGGCGGGGCGGGATGGAAAGCTGAAATACGAGAGCCCCGGGGCATCGCGCCTGCTGGGGTTCTCCGGAGAGCGAACGGGACAGGGAATGCTGGAGCCTGTGCACCCGGATGATCAGGCTGCCGTTGGCGAAGCCCTCGCCCGGGTGCTGGCGGGCGAGCCGGTGCGGGCCGAGGTACGCGCCGGCCACGTGGACGGGACCTGGCGCAACATCGACTGCAGCGTGGTCAACCTCCTTGATGACCCGGCGGTCGAGGGGATCGTGGTCAACGCGCGCGATACCACCGAGCAGAAGGCCGTGGAGGCAGCGCTGCGGGCCTCGGAGGAGAGGAACCGGCTGCTGGTGGACAATGCCAACGAGGCCATCGCGGTGGTGCAGGACGGGGTGGTGAAGTTCGCCAACCCGAAGCTCCTGGAGGTGTCCGGCTACGCCATGGAAGAGATGGCCTCCATGCCGTTCGTGGAGATGGTGCATCCCGATGACCGGCAGATGGTGGCCGGGTACCATTCCGGGTGGATGTGGAATGCGGACGCCCCCGCTTCCTATGAGCTGAGGACGATTGCCAGGGGCGGTGACATCCGGTGGGCGGAGCTCCGGGCGGCCGGTCTGCAATGGGAAGGAAGGCCGGCCACCCTGGCCCTGATGCATGACATCACGGAGCGCAAGACGGCCGAGGAGGCCCTGCGGGAGGCCAAGGAGTACGCCGAGTACGTGATCGGGTCAGCCAACGTGCTGGTGGTGGTGCTGGACATGGAGGGGAGGGCCACGCTGCTCAACGAGGCCGGCGAGAAGATCACCGGCTACAGCCGGGCCGAGGTGGAGGGCCGGGACTGGTTCGAGCTCATGGTCCCCAGGGGGCAATACCCGCAGGTGTGGCAGGAGTTCGAGCGCGTCAGGACCGAAGGGGCCATCGTGGAGACGGTCGAGAACCCCATGCTGACCAAGGCGGGCGAGGAGCGCATCCTCTCCTGGAAGAAC
>CALMBS010000309.1 GCA_937860285.1 uncultured Chloroflexota bacterium | reverse complement strand
ACAGCGTTCCGCCAGCCACTAACTTTATGCTACACTAACTAACGTCATCATATCAACCTTGCTGAAAACACTTCAATGCCTGGCAGCCGCAGCACAACTGTCAAAATAGTAACAAAGCCCCCCTACGGGCCCGCAGCGCGGGTGACTTCGCCTTGACCCTTGACATATAATGGATTGGCGGTGAAGGGGGCTGGCTAAGGAGCGAACATGGGCAAGGCCAAAGAGATCTACGAGATGATAACGGCGGACTACTTTCCGGCGGAGTCGCTGGAGCACCGCCGGGACGCCATCCTCACCCTGGGCCGGATGGCCCGCAAGGGCAACCGCGAGGCCAAGGAGGCCCTGAAGGGGATCTCCACCCATCCCTACGTGCCCTACGAGCTGAGAGACCTGGCCGCGAGCGAGCTGGCCACCTAGGACCGGCCGCGATCTCCCTCAACAGCGCCACCACACCCCTGTCCCGTTGCCATAGCCATGCTGTATCCTTAGACTCACACCACCGGACAGAGGGAGGCAGTAGAGAATGGAAGACCTGATCAAGAGGGCCGCCCGGGACCTGGCGGCCGCCAGCCACGCCATCGCCTTGACCGGAGCCGGCATCTCCACCGAGTCCGGCATACCCGACTTCCGCGGCCCGGACGGCCTCTGGACCAAGCACCCCGAAGCGGAGAGGCAGGCCTACGAGGCCTACGACCAGCTGGTGCGTGACCCCAAGCGCCACTGGGAGCGGAGCCTGGAGCCGGACAGCTTCTACCGCATCTTCGAGGAGATCGGCAGGCTCGACCCCAACCGCGGACACGCGGCGCTGGCCGAGCTGGAGCAGATGGGCATCCTCAAGGCCGTGCTGACCCAGAACGTCGACGGCCTTCACCAGAAGGCCGGCAGCCGGAACGTGCTCGAGTATCACGGGGGGGTGGCCAAGCTCAGATGCATGTCCTGCGGGGCGCGCTTCCCCAAGTCGGAGTTCGACCTGGACCGGCTCAAGGCCGAGGACCGGCTCCCGCCGCGGTGCCCCAAGTGCCACGGGGTGCTCAAGGGCGACGGCGTCTACTTCGGGGAGTCCATCCCCTCGGATGTGGCGGAGGCCAGCGTGGAGGAGGCCCTGGCCTGCGACCTGATGCTGATTTGCGGCACCTCGGCCGTGGTCTATCCCTTCGCCGAGCTGCCGCGCATCGCCCGCAACAAGAGGGCCTACTCCCGGAGGTGGGGCGGCCTGGGGCCGCCGGCGGACCCGGTGCCCACCAACGTCACCATCAACGACGTCAACGCCGCCCCCACGCCCCAGACCCAGGAGAGGACCTCCAGCTACTTCATCCAGGGCCAGACCGGCGACATACTGCCCCGGATAGCGGCCGAGGTCCGGAAGCTCCGCGGCCGGCAGGGAGAGACGGCATGAAAGTGGTGGCCTTCAACGGCAGCCCCCGGGGTGACAGCAACACCGCCATCCTCATCCGCCACGTTTTGGCCGAGCTGCAGGAAGAGGGCATCGAAACGGAGATGGTCTCGCTGGCCGGCAGGCCTCTTCGCGGCTGCCTCGGCTGCTACAAGTGCTACATCAACCAGGACCGGCGGTGCGTCCAGGCCCGGGACGCCCTGAACTCCCATGTGGAGAAGATGATCGGGGCCGATGCCATCATCCTGGGATCGCCGGTGTTCGTGGCCAGCGTGCCGGCAGAGATGAAGGCCCTCATCGACCGGGCGGTGATGGTCAACAAGGCCAACGGCGGCCTGCTGCGCCGCAAGGTGGGGGCGGCCGTGGTGGCGGTGAGGCGGGGAGGGATGGTCACCGCCTTCGACACGCTCAACCACTTCTTCCTGCTGTCCGAGATGATCGTGCCCGGGTCCTCCTACTGGAGCTTCGCCTTCGGCCTAGAGAAGGGTGACGTGGACCGCGACCGGGAGGGCATGCAGACCATGCAGGTCCTGGGCCGGAACATGGCCTGGCTGCTGAAGAAGCTGCACCGCTAAGGCGACAGCCGGCCAATAGTCCCGTGCTGTCGTGACTCCCGGCCGATGGCCCCGTGGAGCCGTTCCTACTCGTACCGCAGGGCTTCCGCCGGAGTGATCTTGGAGGCCCTCCAGGCCGGGATGACGGTCATCAGCATGGATGCCACCCAGGACACCCCGGCGATGATGCCCAGCTCCAGCCACGGCATCTGGAAGGACAGGTTCTGGTAGTCGTCCTTCATTTCGCCCAGCACCTGGTACGAGAGGGACAGGGCCAGTACCGTTCCGATCAGGATCCCCAGGGAGGCCACGATGGACGACTCCAGGAGGAAGGCCGCCTGCACGTTGCTGGACCGGAACCCGATGGCCCGCAGGACGCCAATCTCGTGGCGCCGCTCCACGACCGCCCTCGTGCTGATCACCCCCAGGGCCGCGATGCCCACCACCAGCCCCAGCCCCATGAAACCGGTGAGTAGGGCATTGATGGTGTAGTTGATCCTGTTGGCCTCTTCGAGCTGCTTCTCCACCGACTCCGCCTGCATGCCGTAGGCCAGGAAGGCCGACTCCAGGGCATCGGCGGTCTCCGCGGCGTCCACGCCGTCACTGAGCTTGAAGAGGTAGGTGGTGGCCGGGACAGAGAAGGGAGAAGCCTGGTCCACGGTCTGCTGCGACGTATACACGCCGTAGTTGAAACTGACCGACTCCAGCACGGCGATGATGGTCAGCTCCGTCTCGATGGTCTGGGCCCCCTCCATGCCTGGCACGGTCCTCCGGACCTGCACCTGGATGGGGGACATCTCATCGTCGTTCTGGTCGATGCCCTCCAGGAGGAACATGCCGCCGAAGGCGAAGCTCATGGAGCTCATGGCCGGTACGGCATCCGCGCTGATCACCGCCAGGCCGGGGTTGTCCCGCAGCGCCTCCCAAACGTCGGCGGCGGTCTCGTAGCCCTGGCCCATGATCAGGAACTTGAACTCGTTGCTCTCCAGGTAGGCATCGTCCACCCCGCTGACAACGTAGTCCTGCCAGTCCTCGCTCCTGGCGCCCATCTGCCTGATCTCCATGGGGATGGTGGAGGTCGCCGCCACCGCCTGGAAGTCCTCCGGCTCGAACCCCTTCTGCAGCAGCGTCCCCTCGATGTCGCGGATGGGACTGAGGTAGCTCACGCCGGCATAGATGTCGTACCCCCCGGCTATCGACTGGGCGTCCGACAGGATAGCCGTGTTGGCCCGAATGATAACGGACATGAAGACGATGCTGAAGATGACCATGGAGAACATGGCCATGGTCAGGCCGGTCCTCATCCGGTTCTTCATGGGGTAGGCCATGGCCGACCGCAGGACGGGGGCCACGCCCCTGACCCCGCCGACCGCCCACACCAGCAGGCGCATCACCAGGTCCAGGTTGTACGACACCATCCAGACGCCACCCAGCACCATGGTTATGCCCACGATGAAGAACATCTCGATCCCGCTCTTCGTCTCGCCGAAGACCGCCTCGAACACGCTGACCGGTAGCAGGCACCAGGCCACCAGGAGCGCCCCGGCCACGGTGAAGACAAGGCGTTCCCCGGCGCCGCGCCACCGCGCCGCCAGCGCCAGGCCGATGATGATCAGGGACACCCCCAGATACAGGAGGCCGGCCTGCTCGGAGATGATCCCGGTGAGCAGGAGTATCAGGCCGAGGGTGCCCAGCACCACCCCCAGCGCCAGCGTGCCCCGGCCCACCTTCTTGAGGGCCGGCTCCGGTACGTCCCGGATGGCCCGCACGATATTGAGGCGGCTGACCTTCCAGGCGGACAGGGTCACGGTGACCAGGGTGACCAGTATCCCCAGCGTGAAGGACACCACCAGGCTCCACGGCTCAACATGGAAGGCGATGTCTATGGGCACGCTCTGAGGCACCATGCTGGCCATGACGCCGGCGATGGCATAGGTGACCAGCACCCCCAGGCCCAGCCCAACGACGGCCGCCAGCAGGTCGTAGACCACCCCCTCGAAGACGAACATCTGGACCAGGTGGCTGCGCTTGGTGCCCACTGCCCGGGCCATGCCCATCTCGGACTTGCGGGCCGCCGCCAGCATCATGAAGATGAGGAATATGAGCAGCACGCCGGCAGCCACGGAGAACAGCCCGAAGAGGACAAACACCGCGGTGAGGAGGCTGCCGAAGGTGTCGGCGGCGCTCAGGGCATCCTGCTTGGCGGTCTGCAGCTCCAGGCCCATCTCTTCGAGGGGGGCCGCGAGCCTGGCCTCCACCTCATCCGTGAACCTGGCCCCGTCTATCTCGCCGCCGGTGTTGGAGATGTAGACGGCGTTGATCAGGCCCGGTCTGTTCAGGAGGGCCTGCGCCCGGTCCAGCGTCATCAGGACGAAGGTGAGGCTTCCCGACGACGAGCCCTCCACCACCCCCGCCACCCGGAGCGAGACGGTCTCCTCCCCCACGAAAACGTACAGCTGATCGCCGGCTGCAGCCTGGAGGTCCTCCGCCGTGTCCTCATCGAGGAAGACCGGGATGTCCTCTCCGGGAGACGCCAAATCCGCGAAGCTGACATCGGCGCCGTCCACACTCGTCAGGCGGGTGTACTGGCTGTACTCGGGGCCGGGGGCAAACAGGATGGCGCCCGGCACGCTGACCATCCTGGCGGGGTTAAGCAGCGGCAACTGCTCCTGGATCACGGGCAGGATACCATCGACGCTGGCGCCGGCCAGCTCCCTCCTGACTATCTCCACAACGGCCTCATCGAAGTACCCCGCCTCAGGGGCCGTCTGGGCGTCCGGCACGGTGACCGCCTCGTCGGTGTTGCCCAGGGCCTCCACCGACAGCGACCGGATGGTGTAGCCCACGGTATCGCCGGTGCTGAAGGCGGCCGTGACCAGCACCGTGCTGAGCATGAGACCCAGCACGATCAGGGCCCTCTGGGCGGGCCTCTTGGGGATGATCCGCACGCCCACCATGAACATGATCCGGTTCCGTGCCGCCAGCGCGGCCACCGCCACCACCACCGTGACGAACAGGACCAGCATGACGATGCCTATGATGTAGAGCGGAGCGCCGAAGAGCTTCTGCACGGCTACGCCCCGTCGACGATCAGGCCGTCCCGCATCCGGACGATGCGGTCGGCCCTCCTGGCCACCTCATCGGAGTGGGTCACCAGGACGAAGGTCTGCTGGTTCTCCGTATTGAGCCGGCAGAGGAGGTCCATGATCTCCCGCGTGGTTTCACTGTCCAGGTCTCCCGTCGGCTCATCGGCCCAGATGATGGCCGGCTGGTTCACCAGGGCCCTGGCGATGGTCACCCGCTGGCGCTGGCCCCCGGAGAGCTCCGCCGGCAGGCGGTCGGTCAGGCCGGGCAGCCCCACCATGGCCAGGGCCTCCAGGGCGGCCTGCCGGGCCCTGGCCGGCGGCACCCCGGACACCAGCAGGGGCATCTCCACATTCTCCACGGAGCTCAAGACCGGCAGCAGGTTGTACAGCTGAAAGACGAAGCCCATGCGGCGGGCCCGGTAGTCGGTCCGCTCGTTGTCCGACATCCGGGGCAGCTGGGTCCCTTCGATCACCAGCTCGCCCTGGTCGAAGTCGTCCAGCCCCGACAGGCAGTTGAGCAGGGTAGTCTTGCCACAGCCGCTGGGCCCCATCACCGCCACCATCTCACCCCGCTTTACCGCGAAGTCCACCCCCTTCAGCGCATGCACCTGCACCGTCCCCGTCTGGTAGGTCTTGTGGATACCCCTGGCATCGATGATGTTCTCTTCCAGCGCCATGTCAAACTACCTCTCGTTCCTGGCTCTCACCGGGATGCCCCGGGTGAGGCCGCGGCCTAGGCCAGCACCTTCCACTGCTTCATGCTCTTCGAACCGTAGAGATTGGGCGTCTGGGGGTACTGCTGCGACGGCAGCGCTTCGCGTATCAGCGCAAACCACTGCGCGTAAGTGGCCCCCGCCGGGAGGCCGGCCAGGGCCCGCAGCGCCACGAAGGTGAAGGCCCCGTTGGGGCGGCCCTCGAAGTAGGCGTCGTAGCTGTACTCCGTGTCCTGGCAACCCGCCATCAGCAGGGAGGCGTAGCGGCCGGGCGGGCTGGACCGGCGAAGGCACCGCCGCACGCCCAGCTTCGCCACCTCGCGCCGCGGCAGGTATGCTGCCGGCGGCAGGAACCGCACCTTGCGCTGCGGGGCATGTCTCCCCTTCGTGGTGGGCGGGGTGGTGATGGGGGCAAACCGGGCCACCGTTCCGGAGTGGCATGAGTCGGAGATCATCAGGACCTTCACCCCCGGAGGCCTGGCGCTGTAGAGCTCGAACAGCTCGTCGTCCGTAATGGGCCCCCTTGTCTTCACGTCATGCGGGCAGAGGCACTCGTCGGTCCCGTCGGGCTCATCGCCGTCGTCGTCGGGCACGAACGAGCCGTGCCCCGAGTACTGGACCACCACCAGGTCCCCGGCCCGGGCCCGGGCCAGCGTCTCCCGGATGGCCGACCGCATGGCCCTCCCGGTGGCCTGGCCGTCCAGCATCTTCTCCACCTCAAACCGCCGCCGGGCCAGCTCCCGGGCCCAGTCGTTGGCGTCGTTGACACACCCGGCCAGGTCACTGTCTGTTCCGGGGTAGTTGTTGATACCGATGCACAGTGCGTGCTTGGCCATATCAGGCTTCCCCTCCTGCGGACAGGACGCCCCCGCGGCCGCCGACCGCGTCTTCCTGTGGGGGCTATGCCGGGAATCATACGTCCCGGCCCGCAGGGGAGTCAAGGAAGGCGCGCGCCGCGCCACGGTGAGCCCATCGGGCGCGGACGGCGCGGGCCTACTCGTAGCGCAGGGCTTCCGCCGGGTAGATCTTGGACACCTGCCAGGCCGGGATGAGGGTCATCAGCATCGACGCGCACCAGCAGACCCCGGCGATGATCATCATCTCCACCCACGGTATCTGGAACTTCACGTTCTCGATGGTGTCCTTGAGGTCGTCCAGGACCTGGTACGAGAGGGCCAGGGCCAGCAGGGTCCCGATCAGGACCCCCAGCGACGCCACTATCGAGGACTCCAGGAGGAAGGAGGCCTGCACGCTGCTGCGCTTGAAGCCGATGGCCCGCAGGATGCCTATCTGGTGCCGCCGCTCCACCACCGCCCGGGTGCTGATCACCCCCAGGCCGGCGATGCCGATGACCACCCCCAGGCCCATGAAACCCGTCAGCAGGGAGTTCACCGTGTAGTTGACCCTGGCCGCTTCCCGGAGCTGATCGTCGATGGAGTCCGCCTGCATGCCGTTCTCGCGGAAGGCCGCCTCCAGGGTGTTGGCCATCGTCGTGGCATCCACTCCTTCCGCCAGCTTGAAGAGGTAGGTGGTCACGGGGACCACGAGGTAGGGCGCGGCCGCCTCATCCACCGTCTCCTGCGAGGTGTATATGCCCACGTTCGTGGTGCTCACCGACTGCAGCACCCCGATGACCGTCAGGTTCTTCTCTATGGTCCCCAGGCCGGCGTAGGAGGCCCTCACCTGCACCTCGAAGGGACCCATGTCCGCATCCTCCTGGTAGATGCCTTCCACCTTGAATCCCTCCCCGTAGGAGATGCTCATCGGACTCCGGGACGGCACCGCGTCGGCGCTGATGACCGCCAGTCCGGGGTTGTCGCGCAGGGCCAGCCAGACCTCCCTGGCGGTCCGGTAGCCCTGGGCCATGACGGAGAAGCCGAAGCCGTTGGTCTCCATGAACGTGCCGTCAACGCCGTGCACCAGGTACTGCTTCCACTCTTCGGCCGTGGCCCCTGACTGCCTGATCTCCAGCGGGACGGAGGAGATCCCGGCCACGGCCACGAAATCGCCGGACTTGAAGCCCTTGTCCGCCATGGCTTCCTCGATGTTCCCGCCGGCGACGGGGCTGTTCCAGTTGACGTTAGCCAGGACATCATAGCCACCGCCCACGGACCTGGTGTCCGAGAGTACCGCCGCGTCGGCGCGTATCACCACCGACATGAAGACGATGGTGAAGATGATCAGGGCGAACATGGCCATGGTCAGGCCGGTCCGCAGCCTGTTCTTCATGGGGTAGGCCATGGCCGACCGCAGGACAGGGGTGGCATTCTGGAACCGGCCCACCACGGCCACCAGCAGATGCAGGATGAGGTCCAGGTTGTAGGAGACCACCCAGACCGCGCCCAGCACCATCGTCACCCCGGCGAAGAAGAACATCTCCATCCCCATGTCCAGCCCGCCGAAGATGGACTCGAAGAC
>CALMBS010000308.1 GCA_937860285.1 uncultured Chloroflexota bacterium | reverse complement strand
GACAATCCGCTGACAGCCCCCGGCCCTACGGGTGGAGGGTGTAGCCGCCGGCGGGATTAAATATAATGTAGCGGGGCCTGGCGCGCTCGGGCTCGATTTTGTCCCGGAGGCGCTGGATGTACTTGGCCACCAGCTCGGGGGCCGCCGCCTCGTCCCCCCACACCTCCCAGGTCAGGTCGTCCATGGTGCAGACCTTGCCCCGGTTGCGGTACAGGCACTCGAAGACCTTCCATTCGGTCTTGGTGAGGGAAACCTCCCGGCTATCGACGAACACCCGCCGGGCCGGGACGTTCACCGCCAGCCCCTTCTGCGACTTGGACCGGACCGGCTCCTCCGGCGTGGACGCCGCCTGCGTGTGCTGCGAGAGCCGGAACCGCAGCAGCACCCTCATGTCGCCCTGCACCCGGGCCAGTCCGATCAGGTCGAAGTCCTTGAGGACGTAGGGGCGGCCGTCGCTCTCCAGCTGCTCGTCGTTGAGGAAGGTCCCGTTGGTCGTGCCCCAGTCCTTGATGACGTAGCACTTCTCCTCGGGGGAGTAGGCAATCTCCACCGGCTTGCGGGAGACGTAGTCGTCGCCGACGATCCTGATGTCGGGCGCGAGGGCCTCCGCCTCGGTTCCCGGCCTGGCTATCAGCACCCGGTCCGGGCCCAGCGGGATCTGCTGCCAGAGCTCCTGCCCTTCCACCCGGCCCTTGGTCACCCGCTCTATCCTGAGAAAAGCCTCAGCCAATGCCGCCGCCTCCCGGTCGCCTTCTGCCTGAGACTAGATCATACGTTATTCGTCGCAGTTGATCAAACCGCGGCCCGGCGCCTGCGGCCCGGCGCCAAGTTTCAGCGGCCCGTCAGCGGCTTTTCAACGGGGCATCCCCGGCCGGGTCCATCATTAGATCAGACGAGCGAAAGAAGGAGGCGACATGAAGACGACTATCATTCACCGGTGCAAGGGGCTGCTGGCCATGCTGCTCCTGGCGGGGCTGGTCCTGGCATCGGCCCTGGCCCTGCAGTCCTTCCCGCAGCGGGTGGAAGCGGCGGCCGGCTGGCATCGCGATAGCGCCCCGGCGGGCCTGCCCTCGGACTGCGACGGCCTGGCGGGCGTCTGGGGCACCTCATCCTCGGACGTCTATACCGTTACCTGCTGCGGGGTCCTGGTCCACTACGCCGGCAGCGGGTGGGTCTCGCAGGGCCGCATACCCATGGACTCCCCCGACGGCGTGGAGCCGTACATCTCCGATATCTGGGGGACCTCGTCCGACCTCTTCGTCCTGGGCGGCGTGAACTGGCACGAGCACAGCATCTTCCGGCGCAGCGGAGGCCGCTGGACCCAGGAGAACATAGACAACCACGATGGCTCCTACAGCGCCCTCTGGGGCAGCTCCTCCCGCGATGTCTTCGCCGTCGGGGGCTGCGATATCGGCATCATCAACCACTACGACGGCTCCTCCTGGGACCAGGATCTCGAGCCCACCGAATCGACGATATACCTCAGCGATGTCTGGGGGAGCTCCGGCTCGAACGTCTTCGCCGTGGGCTGCGGCGAGTCCTACGACCCGGACACCTACGACTACAGCTACTACAGCGCCATCCTGCACTTCGACGGGACGAGCTGGGGCGCCATGACCCGGGCGGAGGGGACCAGCCTGTCCGCCATCTGGGGCAGCTCGGCTACCAGTGTCTTCGCCGTGGGCGGTGACGGCGCCATCCTGCGCTACAACGGCACTTCCTGGAGCCCCATGTCCAGCGGCACCGCGAGCGATCTGTACGCTGTCTGGGGCAGCTCGGGCAGCAACGTCTTCGCGGTGGGGGCCAACGGTGCCATCGTGCACTACAACGGCACCTCCTGGAGCGCCATGAGCAGCGGCAGCAGCAGCAGCCTGTACGGTGTCTGGGGCAGCGGGTCCCAGGTCTTCGCCGTGGGGGCCAACGGGACCATCCTGCACTACGGCACGACCTCCAGCCCGCCGGCTGCCGGGAACCAGGCGCCCGGGGCCCCCGCCAACCTCTCCCCCGCCAACGGCGCCACGGGCGTCGTCCCCACGCCGGTCCTCCAGGCCTCGGCCTTCTCCGACCCGGACGGGGACAGCCACACCGCCTCCTCCTGGCAGGTCAGGAGCGCCGGCGGGAGCTACAGCAATCCCGTCTGGCAGGGGACCAGCGCGGGTCCGGCCACCGGCATCACGGTCCCGGCCGGAGAGCTGAAGCACCTCAAGAAGTACTACTGGCGGGTGCGCTACCAGGACGGCCACGGTCTCTGGTCGGCGTACTCCGCGGAGACCTCCTTCACCACCGCCGACTTCGTGTACGCGGACCGGCCGGTCAACATCTCGCCGGCGGGCGGCGCCACCGGGGTCAGCCTCACCCCCGTCCTCCAGGCCTCCGCGTACTACCACCGGGAAGGGTATCCCCACATTGCCTGCTCCTGGCAGGTCAGGAGCGCCAGCGGGAGCTACGACAATCCGGTCTGGGAGAGCGGCCTGAGCAGCCGGCCGGCCACCAGCATCACCGTGCCGGCGGGCGAGCTCCGCGGCTCCGCCAGGTACTACTGGCGCGTGGGCTACCAGGACAGCCGGGGCCTGTGGTCCGCCTACTCGAAGGAGACCTCCTTCACCACGGCCTACGTCCCCGGCGACACGGACCACGGCAGCGACGGGAGCCAGACCACCCCCGTCATCACCCCCGATGAGACGACCGACAGCACACCCGAGGTCGCACCCGACGGGACCCATGCGGCCCCCGTGGTGGCCACGGGCGCTGCCGTCAGCGTGACCCAGGGCTCGGCGCAGCTCGTTGGCGAGCTGCAGTCCCTGGGCGGAGCGGGCAGCGTAGCGGTGTCCTTCGTCTGGGGCACCCGGCCGGGCGGGCCCTACACCAACGCTACCATGGCGGTCACCCGAAACACCGCCGGCGCCTTCCAGGCGGACCTCACCGGCCTGGCCCCGGGGACGGTCTTCTACTACCAGGCCAGGGCCGCCGGCAACAGCACCGTCTACGGCGCGGAGAAGAGCTTCACTACCGCCAGCAGCGCAGGGGCGACCGTCCCGGCGGCTGCCCCTGCTGGTGGG
>CALMBS010000307.1 GCA_937860285.1 uncultured Chloroflexota bacterium | reverse complement strand
GCGCATCGGCCACGTCGGGCTTAAGGCCCAGTTCCAGGCGATGGATCCGGCCGGGAGCCAGGTGAACCTGTCAGCGTACGTGGTGGCCGGGGTTGCCGGACTGATCATACTGGGCATCATCGGGTACTCCGTCAACGCGCTGCGCCGGCGGCCGGCGCGGTAATCCGCTCCACGCCCGGATAGCATCCTTCGGGACGAGAAACTGGCCGGGGCCGAAGGGCCCTGGCCAGTCCGCTTTGTGTGACCACCACCGCGCGCACATTTCACTGGTTCTTCAGCCGGCGTTCAATGCTGCACGGCTGCCGTGGTCCATCATTAGAGATACAAGACACCGATCAGAAGGAGGCAATATGGTATGCAGCAAATGCAGCGCTGAGAGTCCCGAGGGGAACCGCTTCTGCCCCCAGTGCGGCTCGTCCCTCGTGCAGGGGAGTCAGGACGCGGGCGCGGGCCCCGCGGGCCTGCAGCCGGGCCTGGCCTTGAGGGCCGCGAGCTCGCGCCCGGGCGCGGCCGCCGCCAACGCCGCCAGCATGCAGCCCAACGTGGCCGCATCGCTGTGCTACGCCCTGGGCCCGGTAACCGGGCTGGCCTTCACCATCCTGGAGAAGGAGAGCAGGCTGGTCCGGTTCCACGCCATGCAGTCCATGGTGGTATTCGGCGCCGCCACCGTGGGGCTGGTGGTGTTCTGCGTGCTGCCGGTGGTGGGGCCGCTTCTGGGGCTCACCTTCGGCATGCTGTGGCTCACCCTGGCCATTGTGATGATGGTCAAGGCCTATCACTGGGAGAGCTTCAAGCTGCCCTTCGCCGGGGATTTCGCCGAGAAGAACTCGTAAGAGGAGGAAGTCATGAACTGCAGCCAGTGCGGAGTCGAGATCAACAGCCAGTCCAATATGTGTCCCGCATGCGGGACCGGCGTGCCAGCGTCGAGCGCGGGCCTCAGGATCGGAAGGTGGCGCATCAGCCGCATGGCCGCCGCCAGCTGCCTGGTGCTGGCGCTCCTGATGTTCCTGATGCCGTGGGTCAACCTGACCTGCGCCGGCGAGACGGTGGAGACGGTGAGCGGGGTGGACCTGCTGGTCGGAGTGGACTACGGGTCATCTGGCAGCAGCTACAGCAGCAACCCCTACGGCAGCTACTACGGCAATCCCTACAGCAGCTACGATGCCAGGACGGAGAGCACCCGGGAGGGGCCGGAGGTGCTGGTGGTGCTGGCCTTCGCCGCGGGCGCCATCGGGGTGGCCCTGTTCCTGGTCAACAGCCGGGCGGGAGCCATCGGCCGCGGCGCCATGGGCATTCTGGGCATGGTGTTCTTGCTGGGGCTGGTGATCAACATACACAGTGATATAGGTGACACGGAGGGGGTGGTGGCGGCCGAGTACCAGGCGGGGTTCTACCTGACCT
>CALMBS010000306.1 GCA_937860285.1 uncultured Chloroflexota bacterium | reverse complement strand
CTTCGTGGACCTGACCAAGACCCTGCAGGACGACATCATCGCCAGGACGGAGCAGAGCCTCTAGCGGAAAGGGGAATAACCAGGCCGGGCGCCGGCCTGACGTTATGCGCGCAAGCGCGAACAACAAACTGAGAGGAGGGAGCCTAAAGTCTATGGAACTGCTTGACGTAAAAGCCATCGATACCATGTGCCGCGCTGGCTATGCCGGCATCGTCTCCGCCGAGGAATGGAAAGACGTCTGGGCCAACTACGAATCCCGGGCCTGCGTGAAGGGCACGTTCGGCGGCGTGCTGAAGAAGATGGGCATCTCCGAGGAGGACGGCTGGAAGGTCGTGGCCGGACAGTACAAGACCTCCGTCGAAGAGATGATCAAGGAGATGGACGCTGCCGGTGTGGAGAAGGCGTTCGTCGATCAGCAGTACATCTGGTCCCGGCGGGAGAACAAGATGGCCACCGGGTTCGAGCTCAAGCGGCTCGTCGACCTGGTGGAGAAGGGCAAGGGCCGGATCGTCGGCGGCGCCGGCTACAACCCCTGGAGGATCGAGGAGAGTCTCCGGGACATCGAGACGGCCGTCAAGGACCACGGCTTCAAGTATGTCTGGTTCCACCCCAACAGCTTCGGATTGAAGGCCAGCGACGCCAAGTGCTACCCCCTGTATGCCAAGTGCATCGAGTTGGGCATACCGGTTTCATTCCAGAGCGGCCAGTCCGCCGAGCCCCTGCCCAGCGAGGTCGGCCGCCCCATGTACGCCGATGAAGTGGCCATGGACTTCCCCAACCTGGTCATGGTGCTCACGCACACCGGCTACCCCTACATCGAGGAATGGATCTCCATGATCTGGCGGCATCCCAACGTCTATGGCAATATCGGCGCCTACTACCCGTCGAGCCTGCACGCGCCCACCGTGGACTTCATGAACGGCCCCATCGGCCGCACCAAGGTCTTCTGGGCCACCAACGGCTTCGGCTTCACCCGCTGCAAGGACGAGTTCGTCAAGCTCAACCTCAAGGACGAGAACAAGAAGCGCATCCTGCGGGACAACGCCGTCGCCGTCTTCAAGCTCTAGCCGGGCTCCTTCGAAGGACAGAGAGCGGTCCGGGGTCGACCCCGGACCGCTCTTCATTTGGCCCCGGCTCGGGCATCAACCCTGGGTGAAGCGGTCGCATCAACCCTGGGTGAAGCGGTCGCATCAA
>CALMBS010000305.1 GCA_937860285.1 uncultured Chloroflexota bacterium | reverse complement strand
TGTACGCGCTCACCCCGAGGTTCGAGGCTGTGCCGATCAAGTTCCCTACGCGGAAGGACCAGAGCGAGATTGCCTGCGAGTGGTACTTCCAGCTGAAGGACTAGCCGCCCCCCGGGGCGTCCGGTCAACCTGAGAGTGATAGATCAGCGGGGCGTTAGAGGACACCGGGGCCTGGGTCCCGGTGTCCTCCCCCATATCAAGCGGAATCGGCACACCATCGATCCGAGCCTGTAGCTGACCCGCGAGCACCGCCATCTGCAGTTCCGGATTCCGCAAGCCGCTGCGATTTTGGGCAAGGAGGACAACAATGGACCTGGGACTTAAGGGCAAGACTGCCATCGTCACCGGAGGCAGCTCCAACATAGGACGGGGTGTCGTCCTGGCCCTCGCCAGAGAGGGCGCCAACGTGGTCATAACCTTTCGCGATCCGGTACAGTCCCGCAAGACGGCCGACGATGCCATTGCGCTGGGCGGACAGGCCCTCCCCGTCAGGACGGAGGTCGTGGAGAGGGAGTCCGTCGAGAACATGGTTAAGAAGACCCTGGAGGCCTTCGGCCGGGTGGACATCCTGGTCAACAACGTGGGCGGCGGAAACGACGGGCCCGCGCTGCACGAGAAGCCCTGGGAGGAGATTGACGAAGAGATAAGGAAGAACTTCTGGGCCCAGGTCTGCACCTGCAAAGTGGTCTCGCCCATAATGATGAAGCAGCAATGGGGCCGCATCATCAACATCGGCACCGATGTCTCCCGCAGCGGCAGCGCCCGGAATCCCATCTACGCCGCCAGCAAGGCCGCGGTGGGGGGCCTGACCAGGTCCATCGCCAGGCAGCTGGGCCGCTACAATATCACCGTCAACAGCGTTCTCCCCGGCTGGACCCTGCCGGAGAAGCCGGAGGACGTCGGCGTGGGCAGCTTCTGGTATGGGGGGAAGGCCGAGAAGCTCTTCAGCCCGGAGTTCATGGAGAAGCAGGTCAAGGCGCTGCCGGTGCGCAGAACGGGGACACCACGGGACATAGCCGCGATGGTGGCCTTCTTCGCCTCGGAGCAGGCCTCCTACATAACCGGGCAGACCATCGCCGTCGATGGCGGCGCCACCATGGAAATGTAGCCGGCCCCAGTGCCCAAGAGGAGGACAGACATGGCACAACCAACGGAGCAGGTCTTCTCCGCTTCCGGAATACCCATAAAAGACGTGTACGTGCCCGCCGATACGGCGGGCATCGACTACAACCAGGACATCGGACTCCCGGGAAAGCCGCCCTTCACCCGCGGCGTGTACCCCACTATGTACCGCGGCCAGGCCTGGACCATCAGGCGCCTGTCCGGATTCAACACACCGGAGGAATCGAACAAGCTCTTCCGCGAGGAGCTGGACATGGGCCAGACGGGCTTCTCGGTGGCCCCCGACATGTCCTCGAACATCGGCATGGACTACGACGACCCCCGAGTCGTGGCCGACGTCGGGCACTCCGGTGTCCCGCTGGCTTCCATCGAGGACATGCGGGTCCTGTTCGACGGTCTGCCCATAGAGAAGGCATCGACGTATCTGGCGGAGAAGCACGGAGTGCTCACCTCGATGTACTTCGCCATGGCGAGAGAAAGAGGGCTGGACGTATCCAAGCTGCGCGGCACCACCGCCAACTGCATGCTGGCGTGGACGGTGCTCAACCTGGCCAACCAGATCCCGCCCGAGGCGTACCGCAGGTACGCCGTCGATTTCGTCGAATGGTGCGCCGATCATGCCCCCGGATGGTATCCGGCGTCCTTCAACAGCTACAACGCCCGCGACTGCGGACTGACCGCCTGGGAGGAGCTGGGCATCCTCTTCTCCTGCCCCATTGACTACATAGAGGAGGAGAGGAGGCGCCGCAGGGTGCCGCTGGACCGCTTCATCAGGCGGTTCGCCTTCAACATGGCCGCCCACAGCGACCTCTTTGAGGAGGTGGCCAAGCTACGCGCGGCCAGGCGCATGTGGACCAGGATAGTCAGAGACAGATACGGCATCAAGGACCCGCGTTGCTCCGAGTTCCGGGTGCACCTGCAGAGCTCCGGCTCCACCCATACCACCCAGGAGCCTCTCAACAACCTCATCCGCATCGCCTACCAGGTGCTGGCGGGAGTGCTTGGAGGCGGCCAGTCCATTCATGCCAACGGCTATGACGAAGGGGTCTGCCTGCCCACTGACCAGTCCATGCTGCTGTCCATCCGGACGGAGCAGATCCTGGCCCTGGAGACCGGTGTGACCAACACCATTGACCCGCTGGGCGGTTCATGGTACGTGGAGAGGCTGACCACCGAGCTCGAGGAGCGCGGCTGGGAGTACCTGAAGAAGATCGAGGACATGGGCGGCCTGGCCAGAGCCATCCACAGCGGATGGGTGCACAACGAATACAAGAATGCCTCCATCCGGCGGGCGGAGGAGATCACCTCGGGCAAGCTCCCCATCGTGGGGGTGAACAAGTTCCGCCTGGAGGAGGAGCCCTACGAGGTGCCGGTGTTCCGCCCCGATCCCAAGTCGTCGCAGGCCCAGATCGACAAGCTGAAGCGCCTCAAGGCGACGCGCGACAACGCCAGGGTGGCCCAGGCCCTCAAGAAGCTGGAAGAGGTCACCCGCAAGGGCGAGAATGTGATGCCGGCCACCGTGGAGGCCGTCGCCGCCTACGCCACCCTGGGTGAGGTAATGAAGGTCCAGCTCGACGTCTATGGCGAATGGCCGTTCCCCATCTTCGGTTAGGTGAAGGAGAAACCCGATGGCTGACGCAAAGAAGAGATTAAGGATACTGATGGCCAAGCCAGGTCAGGAGGGGCACTGGACCGGGCTGGTGGTGGTGAGCAAGGCCCTTCGCGACGCCGGCTACGAGATTGTCTACGGCGGGAACATGACGCCCCAGACCATCGCTGCGGCCGCCGTCCAGGAAGACGCGGACGCCGTGGGACTGAGCATCCTCTCGGCCAACTACCTGCAGCTCATACCGGAAGTCGTAGCCGAGCTGCGCCAGGCGGGCAAGGCCGACGTGAAGGTCCTCTTGGGGGGCATCATCCTCAGGCAGGACTTCCAGAAGCTGAAAGACATGGGGGTGGCCGGGATATACCCGTCGGGGACACCTCTGCCCGAGATTGTGCAGTCCGTGCGGGATAAGGTGGGCTCGCCGGCCTGACCGTCCCTGCGGTCACCGGGTAGCTGATTACGAAAGGAGAGTGCCATGGACCTGGCTCTGAGCGAAGAACAGGAAATGCTATGGAAGTCTGCTCGCGATTTTTTGGCGAGCAA
>CALMBS010000304.1 GCA_937860285.1 uncultured Chloroflexota bacterium | reverse complement strand
GCCAAAGCGGGCAGCAAGGTGACCGTCGTCAGCCTGGGCAACAACCTGGTAAGGGATGTGGTCAAGAAGCCCCTGGCCATGGGGGCCGACACGCTGGTTCTCCTGGAAGACCCGGCCTATGAGGACGGCGACAGCTATGCCACGGCCGTGGCCCTGGCCGCCGCCATCAAGAAGGTCGGCAAGTTCGACATCGTTTTCTGCGGACGCCAGGCCGCTGACTGGGACGCCGGCCAGGTGGGCCTGGGCGTGGCCGAGCTGCTGGGGTTGCCCTGCGTCACCCTGGCCAAGAAGGTCACCATACTCGACGGCAAGGTGGAGGTCGAGAGGCTGGTCGCCGACGGCTTCGAGGTGGTCCAGGTCCCGCTGCCGTGCCTCATCACGGTCACCAGCGAGCTGGGCGAGCCCCGCTATGCGCCGCTCAAGGGCATCATGAAGGCCGCCAAGATCCAGCCCACCATCTGGAAGCCGGCCGACGTCGGGTTGGACCCCGCCGCGATCGGCGCCAAGGGCAGACGGACCAAGCTGGCGAAGCTGTTCCAGCCGGTCAAAGAGGGCAAGTGCGAGATCATCGAAGGCGAGAACGTGGCCGATGCTGCTGCCAAGCTGGCCGCCCGCCTGAGAGAGGCCAAGGTCCTGTAGGAGGAGCTGCCGGACTGCGGAGAGCGAAGAGGCCCAGGAGACTTCCAGAGATGCCGTGCGGAATGCCTATCGATGACCTGATCGCCAAGATGAAGGCCCGTGGAGAGCCTGGCTCGATAGAGGCTGAGAAGGTCCTGGACCAGTTGCTCGCCGGCGGCAGCGACGAACCTGCCGAGACCGGAGACTCGCCGAATCCAACCCCGGAAACTGGCTCAGAGAGGATAACGACTTAAGGAGGAACGAATGGCAGACAACAAAGGCGTATTAGTTGTTGGAGATATCATCGAGGGCAAGATGGCCGCCATCACCGCCGAGATGCTGGGGGCGGGCAAGAAGCTGGCCACCAAGCTGGGCGAGCCGCTGTGCGCCGCCCTGCTGGGCAGCGAAGTCAAGGCCCTGGCCGCCGAGGCCATCGCGGCCGGCGCCGACAAGGTATTCGTAGTCGACGACGCCAACCTCAAGGACTACCAGAGCGACGCCTTCGTCATGGCCGCCGAGAGCGTCATCAAGGCCGCCAATCCCCGCATCGTCCTGATGGGCCAGGGCAACGTGGGCCGCGACCTGGCGCCCCGCCTGGCGTTCCGGCTGAACACCGCCATCTCCATGGACTGCGTGGACCTGGACGTGGACGACAACAAGCACCTGGTGCAGACCAAGCCGGTCTACGGCGGCAATGCCCGGGCCATCTTCACCACCGAGGCCCTGCCCCAGATGGCCACCGTGCGGGCCAAGGCCATGACCGCGCTCCCGCGCGACGCCGCCAAGACGGGCGAGGTAGTGGACGTGGCCTCCGGCATCGACCCGGCCAAGATCAAGACCAAGTTCGTGAAGAAGATCAAGGAAGAGGTCGCCGGTGTGAAGCTCGAGGACGCCCCGGCAGTAGTGGCCGGCGGCCGCGGCATCGGAGGCCCGGACGGCTTCAAGCAGCTGGAAGAGCTGGCAAAGCTGTTCAAGGGCGCCGGCGGCGCCACCCGGCCCGCGGTGGACAACAACTGGGTCCCCGCCACCATCCAGATCGGACTGACCGGCAAGATCGTGGCCCCCGAGCTCTACATCGCCATAGCGCTCTCCGGCTCCAGCCAGCACATGGCCGGCTGCTCCGGTTCCAAGACCATCGTGGCCATCAACAAGGACCCCGAGTCCAACATCTTCCGGGAGGCGCGCTTCGGGATCGTCGCCGACTGGAAGCAGGCCCTGCCCGCCTTCACCGCGAAGGTGAAGGACCTGCTGAAGGAATAGGCCAGGACACAAGTTGGCTTTTTCAGGGGGCCATGCGTGAGCATGGCCCCCTTCCTTCTCCGGAGAGGCCCTGTTGTGAGCGGCCTCCAAAGGCACTAGACTTTAGGGCAATGGCCGACACCGTCAGCCTGCACAGGGTCAACCGGCACCTGCTGCAGAAGCAGCACCTGTCCGCCGAGGCCGCGAACACGGACATCGTGCAGATCGTCCGGGACATCTACGGCCTGCACGCCACCAATGCCACCACGCCCTACATTTCCCTGTTTGCCAGGGCCGGGGACTTCACCCGTGACCGGCTGGAACGTGAGCTTTATGTCCAAAAGAGCCTGGGCAAGATCAGGTGCGTCAGGACCACGGTCCATGTCCTTCCCAGGGAGACGATACCCATCGCCTTCGCCGCCACCAGGTGCCTGGTGGAGATCAGCTCGGAGACCTTCCTGCGCTACACCGGCGGCGTCACCCGGGAGCAGTACGAGGAGACCTCGAGGGAGATCCTGCATATCCTCAGAGGGGAGGGCCTGTCCACCGCGCTCATCAAGAAACGCCTGGGGACCGGTCTCAATGTCTCCCCCATCGTCAACCTGATGTGCGACCAGGGCTTGCTGGTGAGGGGCCGGTCCGACAAGGGATGGAAGAGCAACACCCACACCTACTACGTATTCTGCGAGTACTTCCCCGGGATGGACCTGGCCGCGATGGACCCGGTCCGGGCCAGGGAGATGACCGTGAGGCAGTACCTGTCCGCCTACGGGCCGGCCACCGTTAAGGACATCTCCTGGTGGTCCGGCTTCACCCTGACCGAGGTCCGGCGCATTCTCCGCCTCCTGGGGGAGGAGGTGACCGAGGTGGCCATCTCCGAGCTGGAGGGGACGTACATCATGCTGGCCGCGGACCGGGACGCCCTGCAGCACTGCCAGCCCACCCCCGAGCCGGCGGTGAACCTTCTGCCGGCGCTGGACCCCTATCTCCAGGGCTACAAGGAGCGGCAGCGCTACCTGGACCGGGAGCACCACGACATGGCCTTCGACCGCTCCGGCAACTCTACCTCCACCATCCTCGTCGACGGCCGGGTGGCCGGCGTGTGGGACCTGGCCGATGGTCCCCGGCCGGCGGTGAAGCTCTTCCTGTTCCGTCCGCCGGACGGGAAGGTGCTCCACCTGCTGGAGTCACGCGCCCGCGCCATGGGGGAGTTCATCCTGGACAGGCCAGTGGACCTCGAGATGTGCCACGAGATGGTGCCCCTGCCGCGAAGGAACGCCGGCGGGTTCATGTCGCCGCTGCGCGCCTAGGCCTTCTCTTTGTCCTTCTCCGCGGCCCGGGCCTCGATGATCTTCTGGGCCTGGAAGGACGGCACTTCCTCGTAGTGATCGAACTCCATGGTGTAGGTGCCGCGTCCCTGGGTAACCGACCTCAGGTCTACTGCGTACCTTTGCACCTCGGCCAGCGGCGCCTGCGCATCGATCACCTGCAGGCCGCCCTCCTGGATCATGCCCATAACCCTGGCACGCTTG
>CALMBS010000303.1 GCA_937860285.1 uncultured Chloroflexota bacterium | reverse complement strand
GGGGGAGCGAGTGAGCTCCGGTGAGCTTCGCGGACTTCAAATCCGTTGATGGGCACCCAAAGTGTCCATGGTGGGTTCGACACCCATTCGCTCCCGCCAATCCCCGGTCCTGACTTGGTGAGTTGCTTAACACTCTGTGCTCCGAACTGCTTAACAGTCTGATGCCGCGTTGAGCCAGACTGTCAAGCAGGTTCTGGCTGGCGGGCCGTTTGCCATGCGTAACCTGAGACAAGTAGCTGGGAGATACCCCCGTTTCCTGGCCAATGATTTAAGTGACTGCTGCTCCCTGCCCACAGCTCCCCCTTCCCTATGCCTCTTTGCTTCTGGTGGCCATCTGCTTCAGGTAGGCACCAGGTGACAGCCCTTCGGCCCTGGCGGTCTTGTCCACCATCTGATACTCAGCATCGGTGAACCGGACCCCTACCACCTTGCCCTTGGCCGTGTGCCAGCGGTTCTTGCGTCGGCGCTTGCGGGGTTGCAGGGCCAGGGTCAGGTCCGGTGCCCCCTGAGACCTGAGTTGCCTGGCCATGTCGGCCAGTAGCTCTTGCGCTGGGATGCCTTTTGTCATGACTACTTCACCTGGTGACGTTAACGGTCCTATGTCGCATGACACAACGCGTTGTCAAGGGTCGCATACAGCCATGAGCGTCAGAACTTGCAGAATCGGGGTCGGGGTGGGGCATTGGTGTAAACCTGGCTCACGCGGGAGGATTTGGGGCTTGTGGCGGCAACCGGTCGGGGCAGATGCCGGGTGGCGAGATCACGGCTTGCTGCAATGAGCGTGTGCATCCTTGACAATGACTCCCAGTCGGTAGTATCTTAGACGAAGATCACAGGCAAACTTCACCGCAATAAGCACAGGTCGGCTACCCTCTGGGTCTAATGAAGAGGCTATTGCGCGTCGTTGCTGTTCTACTTTGCCTGGCTCTGGTGTTTGGTGCCGCAGCCTGCGCCAGTTGCGTTGGTGAAGATTCGCCTTCCGGCACCGAGAACTCGACACACATCCAGGGAACCGATCCTTCTCCAGACAAGATTAGCCCGATTGACGTGCCCCGCGACAATGACACCCCAGCCATCCCTCCGCCCCCGGACGATGTGTCCCCGGTTATCACCAATGTTAGCGTCTCGGATGTCACCGCTTCAGGTGCCGTTGTCACCTGGACCACCAGCGAACCAGCCAGCGGCGTTGTGGAGTTTGGCACAAGGCCGAACAGCGCTCACTCGACTGCTGAGAACTCAGGCTTGGTCACCAGCCACAGCGTCCAACTGACCGGGCTGGCGGCTCTCACGCTCTACTACTTCCGGGTGGTATCCAACGATGCTGGTGGCAATGAAGCCGCGTCGGCTGATCAGACCTTCACCACAGCACGAGTTGTACCGCCGCCTGACCAGACCCCGCCCGGTGCGGTTACCGGCCTGCGCATCACCAGCGCAGTAAGTGACACTACTCCCACCGTCGCCTGGGACGCAGCCACCGATGGTGCTTCAGGGGTGCACCACTACCTGCTGAAGGTGGACACCGGGGACTGGGTCAATGTGGGGGACGTGACAATCTACACGAGGGCGGCTGCCCTGTCTCAAGGAAGCCACACCGTCAGTGTCAGGGCGGTTGATGGGGCTGACAATCAGGGGGAGGCTGGTGTGCTCAGCTTCACAATCCAGGCTGACAGCCCCCCTGATGAGGAAGTTGATCTGGAGATCGTGTCTGTCACCAGCCGGGTGGCCGCCGGTTCCAACGCCACCCTGGTTGCTCGAACGGAACCAGGGGCCTACTGCACCATAACCGTCTACTACAAGTCGGGGCCAAGCGAGGCAGCCGGGCTGTATGACAAGAGTGCTGACGGGAGCGGCGGGGTGTCCTGGACCTGGAAGGTGGGCACCAGAACCACCCCTGGCTCCTGGGAGGTCGTGGTCACCGCCACTCTGAATGGCGTGACCACCTCAAAGAGCGCGCACTTCACGGTCACATAGCCGCGGGACGGCATGCCAGCCGGGTGCATGGAGCCGGATGACCTCAAGAGGGAACAGCAGGAGAACAAACAGGGCGCTGCTCGCACTGGTACTCTGCCTCTTGTTCATACTCCTGTGCGTCTGCGTCGCCGTGATTGCCGCCGACCGGGGCAGCAAGGATGCCAAGCCGCCAACCATTACCGACTGGTCAGTAACACAGATCACGGAGACCAGCGCCAAGGTGGTCTGGCTTACTGACGAGCCTGCCACCAGCAGGGTGTACCTGATTACCTCTATGCCCATCGACTCAGCCCCCGATGCGGACACGCGCCTTGTCCTCAGCCATTCAGTCACGGTGACCGGCCTGACCCCGGCAACCACCTGTCACTTCGGCATCAGGTCAAGTGACGGACATGGCAACGAAGCTGTATTGGATGACCTCACGTTTACCACGCTCGATGCTGGCCCGCCGATCCGTGGCGACACGACGACCGACCAACTTGTCGTGCACTTCATTGACGTTGGCCAAGGGGATGCCATCCTGGTGGACTATGGGACCAATGAGGTCTTGATTGACGGCGGGGATGGCAGCCCATCGGTGGTGGACTACCTGAGAGGCTACATTGACGGGCCGCTGGAGGTCATGGTGGCCACACACCCCCATGCCGACCATATAGGCGGGCTTGGCGCAGCCCTGGCGGCCTTCCAGGTGCAGGAGGTCTGGTCCTGCGGACAGACCAGCACGTCCCAGACCTATGCCAACTTCACCACGGCTGTGCAGGCCGAAGGCGCTGAGGTCCATGTGGCCCGGCGCGGGGATGAGATCAACGCCGGCGGCTTGACCTTCAAGGTGCTGAACCCGGTCAGCGAGTCTGACAGCA
Organism: uncultured Chloroflexota bacterium; assembly: GCA_937860285.1. Taxonomy (GTDB): domain Bacteria; phylum Chloroflexota; class Dehalococcoidia; order UBA2247; family RBG-13-53-26; genus JAFGCL01. Next base: position 6,327 of record CALMBS010000303.1, on the reverse strand, counting down.
CAAACAACAGCTCCGTGGTGCTCAGTCTCAGCTTTGGCCAGGTTGACTTCCTGTTTGAGGGGGATGCGGAGCATGAGGCTGAAGCCAGCATGACAGCCGCTGGGCTGATCCCGGATGTGGACATCCTCAAGGTGGGCCACCACGGCTCCAGGACCGCGTCATCGGCGGCCTTCCTGTCAACGGCCAAGCCGGAGGTGGCCATCTACATGGCCGGAATGGACAACAGCTATGGTCACCCTCATGCTGAGACCATCACGGCCCTTCAGGCCATAGGTGCCACCATATATGGGACCGATGTTGGCGGGGACATAGCGGTGGTCACTGACGGGCAGACCTATGGCGTGACTGAAGGTAGATAGGACGGCCGCTTTGGACATCTATCTAGTCATGAGGGATCTGAGTAGTAGTGTGTGGCACACAAATAATGCGTGCTGCACTAACCAGATATCCCCAGACGACATCCAAGTGCGAGCGTGTCATCTATGGCCCGCCTGGCTGCCACCCCCGGAAAGAATGACCCGCCCCCGGCCTGGTTGGGTGGTCTTCGGCACGGCGGTGGTTGACAGTGTCCAGCATCTTGTGTGAGTGGCCCCGCGTGGATATCAACGGATTGGCTACTAACTGAGTTGCCCCACACTCAACGGTCTGAGGCTGAATGGCAGCAGGCATGGTGTCCCCCAGGCCCCCAGGCAGGTTTTGTGGCGGATTGCGTAAGCATGGGCAGGGGAAGGCGTGGGCTGCTACTGCCCAGGATCCTGCCCTGGCTCAGTTTCCGAGCGTTGCCACCACGCAGTCAATGGAGAACCGCGGCATAGACAGCCGGTCGCACAGAGGTCCGTTCTGGGCTGCCTGATACGCCATGCCGGGCGCCGGCAGGCATGGCGCGAGATCACGGGGACAGGCTCCTAGGGCGAACCATCCTCGGGGTAGACCATCAATCGCGGTTGACCGTCCTCACCATCCACGCAGTCAACAACAACCTCGGTCTCCTGTAGCATTACTTTGAACTCCGGTGAAGCACGGAGTACGACAGTCTCCTCACTGCCGACCAGGATGTCACCGGCCTGCTCCGGGCCGAGCCAGAGGGAGAATCCATCGGCCTCGGGTCTAATCCTGAGCACATGGCTGGCATCTCTGGAGTTGGCGGCCTGGACGGCTCTCAACTGCTCCGCTGCTCGTGGCGTGATTGTCAGATGGGTCCTGGGTTGTGGACTGCTGACCGCATTGACTGTGACCGGGACGGATGATTCAGGAGCACCCCACAATAGCACCGCTTCATTTGTGTCCCCTCCGGCAACTGGGCTCACTTCTGCGGGAAGCGGGTGCCTGCGCCTAGTTAACGCGAAGGCAAGCAGTACCAAGACCGAGGCCGCGCCACCGAATACCACCAACCAGAAGTAGACAGACAGCTTCCAGGTTGCGGCCTGAGTGGTGGGCGCTCCCACCAGGATTCTCACATCATTGCTGCCAGCCTCGATGTCGCCCTCCCATCCGGCAAATGCCCTATACCACGCAGTGCCGCCCTCAACCCAAATCTCCGCCTCGCTACCCTCGTCATACCACCCTCCTCCATGAGCCGTGCCATACTCAGTCGAGACGGTCAGGCGGTACTGGCGCGTGTAGTTGGCTCCCAGCGTAATGGTCTGTGCGGCAGTCACTGTTCTGCTGGGCGTCTTGATACCGTCGCTCCAAGAGGTGAAGACGTACTTCGTACCCTCGCCACCTTCCACGGTTGGGGCCGCACTGACACTGTGGCTTGTGCCTGGAAACCAGGTGAACCGCGCTGGCAGCTGTGCTCCGTCCCATCTGATGCCATCCACCGTCAATGATACAGATTCGTAGCTGACGTCGAAGGTCACCGTCACCATTGCGAAGAGCTCCAGTTCTCCGGCGAAGGCGTCGAATATCTGAGGATGCTGAGATATGCCGTCCTGTGCGCAGTAGGAGACAACCTTCGGCTGCGCATACCGGAACATCTCCTCCAGGCTGGTCCCGTGGTTCCCATTGGTATCAGTCAATGATATCTGCTCCAGACCCTCAACGAGGTAGTAGCTTAGGACTCCGCTCTCAAGAGCGCCGTATGCCCAGGCACTCTCGTCTGCGTCGGAGGCGGCAATAACCACGCGTCCCGATTCCTCTAGATGAGCCCCGTATCCTCCGCTCTCGCAACTCTCAAGTACAATGCCCACTCGTTGGGAATCCAGCACGTCGAGCCAACCGTCGAAGGTTGAATAGGAGATGTCATTTGAATCAGACCAATCAAGCGAGTCCCACGGGCAGAGGTACTCCGCGTTGCCATGTCCTGAGAAGTAAACCAACACAGTGTCATCGGAGTCTTCGTTTGGCGCAAGCCAGTCCAGGATAGCGCTCTCAACACCAGCCTTGCTTGCGATCGAGTCCAACAGCACCCTTACGTGGTCCGCACCGCACTTTGGAGTCAACTCCATTTCGAGACGCCGAGCACTATCGTCCGAATAGCTCAAATCATAGGTTTCCCATGCGGAGGGGAAAACGGGCTGTGGCTCCAGATTCTGGTAGTCAGCCACTCCAATGATTACAGCCCAGGTCTCGGTGTCCAGTTCTGCAGCGTGGCTAGTCTGCGGAAGAGACAGCGTTATGCCAGCCAGAAGGCCAACCGCCAAGCTGAAAACCAGTAGCAGTCTAGTCGCCTGCGAGTTACGCATTGCCATCCACAAGTCGCCACAGCATAGGACGTCCAGCGTCACCAGTCAACCCCGACCCTTGACCCGGCCCACCATACCGCTCGCGAATTCAGCCCCACTGCGTACAGACCGGGTTTTGACGGTCGCATCCGATAGTAGTATGATGGACGAACCCATGAAGAATTCGCTACATCATCGCGCGTCAAAACGGAGCTGCTTGCAGGAGGTGAACAGATGAATCGTGTTGTGAGTGCCGCCGTGTTGCTGCTTTGTCTTTGCCTGCTCTGTGGCAGTGTCGCCTGCAGCAGTGCCAAAGACACAACCGCGCCCGGCCAGGTCACAGGTTTGGTGGAGACGACTCCCTGCAATAGCGCTACGGCTAGCTTTGAGTGGGAAGCCGCCAGCGCTGATTCAGGGGTTGACCACTATCTTGTGGCCGTGGATGGTGGTGGCGTGGGAGGGGTGTGGGAAGTCCTTGGAAACGTGACGACCTACACGCGCGACATCACGGCGTACTCCCCCGGCAGCCACACATTTGCAGTGAAGGCAGTTGATGAAGCTGGGAACGAAGGAAGTGAAGCTAGCGTGACCTTCACCATCGACAGTTCTACCCCGGTCATTGGTGGCGTCACTGTCTCCGGCATCACTGACTCCAGTGCCACCGTGACATGGACCACCACCGAAACCTCTACTAGTCAGGTTGAGTATGGAGTGACCAGCACCTACGGTTCATCATCTGTTCTGGAAAGCAGCCTCGTCACGAACCACACGGTGAACCTGACAGGTCTAGTCTCAGGCACCACCTACCACTACCGAGCGAAATCAAGGGATGCCTGCACCAATGAGGGAACGTCTGCTGACGGCACCTTCAGCACTGTCCAGCCCACGCCCGCTATTGCCGTTCTCAGCCACAGTTCATTCTTGTCTTCCTCTGGCACATTCCATGTAGTTGGCGAGGTGAAGAACAACAGCTCAAAGAACAGGAGCTACGTGAAGCTGACTGCCACCTTCTACAACTCCGACAACACGGTTGTGGGTACTGACTTCGCGTATACTGAGGTGGACATTCTGCTGCCGAACGAGAAGTCGCCCTTCGAAATACTGGAGATAGACGAAGCCATATCCGCACAGATAGACCACTACTCGGTCGTCGTCAGTGACTCAAATGTCACAACAGATGAGCCGTATCGCTCCTTCGCCATCCTGAGCAAGGACTCATACACGGACAGCACCGGGACTTTCCACGCAATCGGCGAGCTTCAGAACACTGGGAGCCAAGCAGCAGACTATGTCAAGGTCGTGGTCACTCTCTACGACTCTGCCGGGAAGGTGGTGGGCACGGACTTCACCTACACAGAGATTGACACGGTGCTGGCAGGCCAGAAGTCGCCCTTTGAGGTCCTGGAGCTTGACAATAGCGTAGTGTCGAAGATGCACGACTATGAACTGGCTATCGCCGATGCCAATGTGACAACCACAGCGCCGTACCGGGCTTTCACAATCCTCAGCCAGAGTCATAGCGTGGATATCACCGGGTCGTACCATGTCGTCGGCGAAGTGCGGAACACCGGAACCCAGAGTGCCACCTACGTCAAGGTTGTCGCCACCTTCTACGACTCGGCGGGTGACGTGGTGGCAACCGACTTCGGGTACACTGACCCAAGCACCCTGGCTGCTGGACAGACTGCCCCATTCGAAATCATCGTGTTGAGTCAGACGCAGTCAGCCAAGATATCGACCTACGAGTTGCAGGTGCAGAGTTAGCGAAATACGAAACCGAGCCATCCACTTGCCGCAGGGGATGTTGTCCTGTACGGACTATGCCAAGGCAGCCCCAGGCGACCTCATAGACTATCACAGGAGGTGAATCGTGAAGGCTGTCACAATGATTGGCGTCGTGGCTCTGATGGTCGTGGTACTAGTCCTTGGCACTGCTTGCGCCGGAAAGAACGGCGTTGGTATCGAGAGCATTGAAGACAACTACAATGGGACATTCACCATCTACCTCACTGACGGGTCAAGCTTCACCAGCAGCGACCTACCGGGACTGCAAGGGGAGAAGGGTGACAAGGGTGACAAGGGAGACCAGGGACTGCAGGGTATTCAGGGACCGGCAGGCGAAATGCCCGACCTCGAATGGCATTACGTGACGACCTTTACTGGCACAGGCGACTTGATTACTTCGTCGTTCAGTATCCCTGGGGATGACTTCCGCCTGACGTGGTTTGTTGACCCTGACACGTCTAGTGGAGGCGCTTTTCTGTTAGCGGCCAAAGGCCAAAGTGATGACTCAATAGTTGACCTCGTGAGTCTCTATCCCCTGGAGGGTCTGATACTCTCAGGTGTAGAGTATGTGAGGGTCGGAGGGCAGCGGTTCTACCTGGATATAACCTGTTTCGGTGTGGATGAGTGGACGGTCTACGTTGATGCCTTGTACTAGGGTGGCCCTGCACTGGTGTGCTCCTGCTTTGAGAGCTTTCATGGTTGTGCAGAGAACGAGAGGACAACATAGACATCTGCCGGCCTTGTGAGTTGGCAGACAGGCTGGTGGGGTGGTGTTTGCCCCATGGTTGGAGGCAGTCTGACCAGGAGGGTGTAGATGACGCGCGAGACGGAGATAGAGAAGGGAATCTTGGGCTACTATGCCAAGTTGGAAGGTGACCCACACCACAGGTACAGGTCGTGGGAACACTGTTATCGGTCCTTCCAACGCCTGCGCTCTGCTGGCAAGCCGTCTGGGCGGGCGCTCGACAATGCCACGTTGTCTCTAGCCTTCTACCTCGCTAGTTGGGGTATGTATCGAGGTTCATCCTTGCTGCTCCAGAAGGACTACAAGGTTCATGCTCAGGTTGTGAGTGAGCTACTGAGGAACGAGTATCGCAACCTTTGGCGAATAGACATCGACTCTCATCCGGAGACTGACTTGGTCATGTCTTTGGTAGCACGTCTGAAGCTCATCTATGAGGAATTGGGGGTGAGTCCCACCAACACACTGGTCACGAAAGTAATCCTCGGCACTCTGGGATGCGTACCAGCCTATGACCAGTTCTTCATTGATGGTGTGACGCACTGGAACAGAGTCATGCTTTCAGAGTACTCTCCGAAGTTCCCTGCACACTACTGTCGAGACAGTTATGAGGGGCTCGTGCAGTTCTGTCGAACTAACCATAAGGCGCTGAGAAGAGCCCAGCAGTACATCAACGGGCGAGGTCTCGTCTATCCATCCATGAAACTCGTAGACATGTACTTCTGGAATCTGGGCTATCACCTCAACGGCTATCAGTGACCCGGTTGTTACTCGGAATCCCCCTAACCCCACCTGGGAAGGCCGGCAAGCCGAGAGATAGGAGGCTGATGTGCACTGGTACAACTACGCAATCGTCCTTCCCACAGTAGCGTTCCTCCTAGTCTCGGAGGTTGTTGTCTTGTGCTGAAGTTCTACAGTTTGCTTTTTCCGCTGAGCGTGAAGGCCCCGGGCCCTGAGCGTGGATTCGCCGGCGCGGGTTCGAAATGTAGTGCCTAAAGATGACCCCATTATCGTGCTTGGACCTATTGACATTACGAGACGGACTCCGGTAGACTGTGTAGTGGCTAACCCGAGATCGCCTCATGTTCATCAGAGTCAAAGGCTCCGACCCCTACCGCTACCTCCAAGTCGTGGAGA
>CALMBS010000302.1 GCA_937860285.1 uncultured Chloroflexota bacterium | reverse complement strand
GTTCACGCGGCACCTGATGCCGGCGGGGATCTTCTACCACCACACCACCTGCATCATCGGCAACGGCGTGGTCATCTCGCCGCAGGTGCTGACCGGGGAGCTGGACCAGTTGGCGGCCAAGGGGATCGACACCTCCCGCCTCTACATCAGCGCCCGGGCCCACGTCATCATGCCCTATCACACGCTCCTGGACAGGCTGGAGGAAGAGGCCAAGGGCACCGCCGCGCTGGGGACCACCCGCAGCGGCGTGGGGCCGGCCTACATGGACAAGGTGGGCCGCCTGGGGATCCGGGCCGGCGATCTCACCGACCTCGACGGTTTCCGGCAGCGGCTGCGCTTCGTCCTGGACCAGAAGAATACCCTCATCACCAGGGTCTACGGCGGCCAGCCGCTATCGTTCGACGAGATCTACGAGCAGTACCGCCGCTATGCTGAGCGGCTGGCGCCCATGATACGGGAGACCGAGCCCATCGTCGCGGAGGCCATCGAAAGGAATCACCGGGTCCTCCTGGAAGGCGCCCAGGGCAGCCTGCTGGATGTCGACTTTGGGACCTATCCTTATGTCACCTCGTCCTCGGTCATCGCCGCCGGGGCCTTCTCCGGCCTGGGCTTGAGCCCCACCAAGATCGACTACGTTTTCGGCGTGGTCAAGGCCTACACCACCCGGGTCGGCGCCGGGCCGATGCCCACGGAGCTCCACGATGAGACCGGGGAGAGGATCCGCCAGATAGCCCAGGAGTTCGGGGCCACCACCGGGAGGGCCCGCCGCTGCGGCTGGTTCGACGCCGTCGCGGCACGGTTCAGCACCCGCATCAACGGCTTCAATGGCCTGGTCCTGACGCGCCTGGACGTGCTCGATACCTTCCCCTCCATCAAGATCTGCACCGGTTACATGCTGGATGGAAAGGTCTCGGACCGCTTCCCCACCAGCATTGCCGCCCTGGAGAAGTGCCAGCCGGTCTACGAGGAGATGCCGGGCTGGCAGTGCCCCACCAGCCACATGCGCCGCTATCCGGAGCTGCCCCAGGCCGCCCGGAACTACGTCAAGAGGCTGGAGGAGCTGATGGGCTGTCCCATAGACATCATCTCCATCGGGCCGCAGCGCGAAGAGAGCATCACCATCCGGGCCATCCCGTAGACCAGGCGCCCTGCTGGCGGACCTACGCCGGCGCCGGGGTCTGCGGCGGCGCCACGCTCGGCGGCGGTGGCGGCGGCATGTACGGCAGGGCGATCTTGCCCGAGCAGCCGGCTATCCTGACCCAGTAGATGATCCAGCAGACGAAGCCGCCCAAGCCGGCCAGGCCTCCGACGTACGGGACCCATGAGGCGCAGTTCAGGATGCACGCGGCCAGGCCGATCCCCTGCCCGGGATTCGGCTCTTCCACGATGCCCCGGTACATGAACTCGGCATGCAGTGACTTGGCCATGTTGAGGACAATGAAGAAATGCCAGACCAGGTTGAACAAAGGGATCAGGAACAGCCACACCAGCCCCGGGGACATGGCCCGGTTTTGCGGGGCACAGCGCTCGAGTGCCTTCTGCAGCGTCAGACAGTAGAACAGCCCGACTACTATCCAGATTACCACCCAGACGCCGATCACCCCGAGAACGATCGCCCATATTCCCCACGTCAATTCGCCATCATCCATCGCGATCCCTTCCTCCTCTCCGTCTTTCCGCGGTCAGCACGGCCACCGGCCGGTCGCCCCGCGCATGCTCCCGAACCGGGAATGCCGGCCCATATCCAGTGCTGGCCCCACCTGGACTGGTTCGAGACTGCGCGCATGATACGACTCGTTCCGATCCGAGTCAAGAGACGGGCCCGCGGTCGCTC
>CALMBS010000301.1 GCA_937860285.1 uncultured Chloroflexota bacterium | reverse complement strand
TCCATGCTGGGCCAGTGGGGTCCCCACGGCAGCTTCATGGGCACCGGCTTCCACACTAACGCCCTGAGCGGCTTCAGCGAATGCACCGGCTGGCCCGACTCCGGGCCGACCATGGTGGGAACGCAGTACTCCGACTTTGTGGCGCCCTGGTACGCCGTGATAGCCGTGGTGGGGGCCCTGGCGAAGCGCCGGGAGACGGGCCGGGGGATGTACATCGAGCAGTCCCAGATGGAATCGGGCCTGACCATGATGGGCGTACACCTTCTGGACTATCCGGCCAACGGCCGTGTCGCCAGCCGCATGGGCAATCGCGACCGGTACATGTGCCCCCATGGGGTCTACCCCTGCAAAGGGGGCCGCTGGGTGGCCGTCGCCGTCGAGAACGAGGAGCAGTGGGAGTGCTTCCGACAGGTGCTCCGTGACCTGCCATGGAGCGGGGATGACCGGTTCCGGACCGTCCTGTCCCGAAAGCGGAACGAGGACGATCTGGACCGCCTCATCGGCGAGTGGACGAAGGACCTCACCGCGGAGGAGGCCATGACCATGCTGCAGGAAGGCGGGGTCCCCGCGGGAGCCGTACAGCGGGGCCAGGAGATGCTTCAGGACCCGCAGCTCAAGCACCGGCGGCACTACCAGGTGCTCAAGCACCCCGAGATGGGGGAGCATTCCTACAACGCGCCGGCCTATCGCCTGTCGCGGACACCCTGGAAGATGACGCGGGCGGCCCCCTGCATGGGAGAGCACAACATGCTGGTCCTCAGGGAGTTCCTGGACTACTCCGAGGATGACGTGGCCGACATGATGGCGGAGGGCGCCATCACCACCGACGCCGACCTGTTTGCCATCTAGGCGGCGCCAAGCTCGGGCCTGTTGGCGCGGCTATGCCCCCTTGAAGGATGGCGGCCGCTTCTCCAGGAACGCGGCGATGCCCTCCCGGTGGTCGGCTGTCTGGCTGAGAATGGACCCGGCGAAGCCCTCCATCAGCACCTGGGCCTCGTAGCTGTTCCCCGGGCTGGCGTAGACCAGTTGCTTGACCATCTGCATGGCCAGCGGCGGCAGCGAAGCCAGCGTACCTGCCAGGGCCCGGGCGGCGCCCATCAGCTCCTCCGGCGGCACCACCTGGCGCACCAGCCCCGCCTTCTCCGCCCACCGGGCATCCTTCTTCTCTCCGGCGCTGAGGAACTCCAGGGTGGCGGGCAGGCCGATCAGCTGCGGCAGAATGTAGGTGAGCCCCATCTCGGCCGCCAGCCCCAGCCTGATCAGGCCCGCGGTGAAGACGGCCCGCTCCGAGGCGATGCGGTAGTCGCAGAAGCCGGCCAGGGCCAGGCCCATGCCCGCGGTGGCGCCGTTGACCGCGGCGATCACCGGCTTATGGCAGGCGCGCAGGGAGTCCGGCACGTTCTGCGACAGCGCAAAGGGCTTGTCCAGGGTCGCCCGCCCCATCCCGGAACCGATGGGATCGGCGGCGGCCTGGCCCACTGCCTCGACGTCCAGCCCGGGGCAGAAGGACGGGCCGGCCCCGGTGATGATGATGGCCCTCACCTCGTTGTCCTTCCCCAGGCCCTCAAGGCAGTCCTTGAACTCCCGGAGGAAGAGCAGGTCCATGGCGTTGTACTTCTCCGGGCGGTTGAGGGTCAGGGTGGCGACGTGATCGGCCTTATCGACGATTATCCTCTGGAAAGCCATGGGCTACCTCCTCTTCTCCGGGACCAGCTTCATCGTGATGGCGTCGCCATCACAGGCCTCATGTTGATGGCGCTACCATCACAAGCCTCATCGTGATGGCGTCTACCGGGCAGGCCACCGCGCACACTCCGCAGCCCCAGCACTTCTCCTGGTCAATGGACGCCTTGAGCTTCTTGCCCTCAGGGGGCTTCGCCATCTCGATGGCGCTGAAGTAGCAGCGCTCGACGCAGTCCTGGCAGCCGTTGCAGAGTCCTATGTCGTCGTTGGCCTTCTGGTGGCTCTTCTGCTAGATGTGGGAGATGTTGTTAAACTTGATGCCGCCGTCGAAGATGC
>CALMBS010000300.1 GCA_937860285.1 uncultured Chloroflexota bacterium | reverse complement strand
GGCCACATCAACGGGGCGGTGTACGGCGCCCCGAACAAGATCAAGAATGGCGCCACGCACCTGGAGAACCTCTTCATCTGCGGCACGGACCAGGGGTTCCTGGGCATCGTCGGCTCCATGCTGAGCGGCATCTCCATGGCCAACTACCACGTGCTGCAGAAGACCTGAAGAAAGGCAGGGCCCATGGCAACTGACCCTCTCCAAGACATCAAGCCCCGCTACGACGCGGTCGTCATAGGCAGCGGCCTGGGCGGGCTCACGGCGGCCAACATGCTGGCCAGGGACGGCTGGTCGGTGCTGCTGCTGGAGCAGCACCACAAGCTGGGCGGGCTGGCCACCTGGTTCTCCCGCAAAGGCGGGCACACCTTCGATGTCTCGCTGCACGGCTTCCCCTACGGTATGGTCAAGACCTGCCGCAAGTACTGGAGCCGGGAGATAGCCGACTGCATCGTCCAGCTCAAGGGGGTCCGGTTCGACAACCCCCAGTTCTCGCTCACCACCTCCTACGACACCGATGACTTCAAGCGCACCATGACCGGGCACTTCGGCCTGGCCGCGGCCACGGTGGACGAGTTCGTAGACACCATCAAGAACATGAACTTCTACGACGAGCACACCATGACCACCAGGGAGATGTTCGCCAGGTACTTCCCGGGACGTGACGACGTGGTGCGCTTCCTCATGGAGCCTATCTGCTACGCCAACGGCTCGACCCTGGACGACGAGGCCATCACCTATGGCATCGTGTTCTCCAACTTCCTCTCCAAGGGCGTCTACATCTTCCGGGGCGGGACGGACAAGATCATCGGCATGATGCAGGCGGAGCTGGTCAAGAACGGGGCCGACATACGCACCCGCTGCCTGGCGGAGAAGGTCATCGTGGAGAACGGCAAGGTGACCGGGGTGATGGTCAACGGACAGACGGTCGGGGCCCGGACCGTGGTGTCCAACGGCAACGTCAAGGCCACGGTGCAGCGGCTGGTGGGGGAGGGGCACTTCGACCCCGCGTTCGTGGAGGAGACCCGGAAGGTCCGCCTGAACAACAGCAGCTGCCAGGTCTACATCGGCATCAGGAAGGGAGAGACCATCGACTACGCCGGGGACCTGCTCTTCACCTCGGTGGCCGCCAGGCTCGACTCGCAGATGCTGCGCAGCCGTGACATCACCAGCCGGACGTTCTCCTTCTACTACCCGGACACCCGGCCCGGATCTGGCATGTACGCCATCGTGGCCTCCACCAACGCCAACTACGACGACTGGGCCGGCCTCCCGCCCCAGGAGTACCAGGCGGCCAAGAAGGAGCTGATCGAATCTACGCTGGTGGTACTGGACAAGTACGTCCCGGGTGTCAGGGACAAGGCGGACTACTTGGAAGCGGCCACCCCGCGGACCTTTGAGCGGTACACGCTGCACCCCTGCGGCACCTCCTTCGGGACCAAGTTCGAGGGCCTGAAGATCAGCATGGGCCTCCCGGCCCAGGTGCGCGGGCTGTTCCACACCGGCTCGGTGGGCATCATCATGTCGGGCTGGCTGGGCGCGGCCAACTACGGGGTGATCGTGGCCAACAACGTGGACAAATACCTGAGGTCTTGACCTCGCGCAAGGAGGGTGATGGTACACGATTTCACAGGGCAGACGGCTATTGTGACCGGCGGGACCAGGGGGATCGGGGCCGCCGTCTCGGCGGCATTCCTCGCGGCGGGGGCCAGGGTCATCGCCAGCTACTCCTCCAACGAGGCCGCCGCCCAGAAGTTCCGGGAGGAGAACGCCCGGTACGCCGACCGGCTCGACCTGCGCCGATTCAACGTGGCCAGCTACGAAGAGGTGGAGAAGTTCTACAAGTACGTTGAGGAGAAGCACGGCGGCTTCGAGGTGCTGGTCAGCAACGCCGGCATCCGCAAGGACTCGGTCCTGGGCATGATGAAGGAGGCCGACTGGCGCGACGTGGTCAACGTCAACCTCAACGGCACCTTCAACATGTGCAAGTTCGCGGTCATGGCCATGATGCGCAAGAGATACGGACGGATCATCATCACCACCTCCCCCATGGGCCGTTTCGGCTGGGAGGGGCAGTCCAACTACGCCGCCTCCAAGTCCGGCCAGCTGGGCCTGGTCCGGTCCCTGGCCAAGGAGGTAGCCACCCGGGGGATCACCGTCAACTGCGTCTCCCCCGGATTCATCGCCACCGAGTTCATCGGCGACCTCACCGAGAAGGCCCAGCAGGCCTATCAGACCCTCATACCGCTGAGGAGGCTGGGCAAGGCCGAGGAGGTGGCCGCCTGCGTTCTCTTCCTGGCTTCCCGGGAGGCGTCGTACGTCACCGGGGCCACCCTGGAAGTGGCGGGAGGGCTGTAGCCATGGATGAGGTGACCAGGGCCATACCGCACCGCCCGCCGTTCCTTTTCGTGGACCGGGTAGTGGAGATCTCCGACAAGGCGATCAAGGCCACCCGCCGCATGGACCCGCAGGAGGCGTTCTTCGCCGGGCACTATCCCGGCTATCCCATAATGCCCGGGGTCCTGGTCTGCGAAGCCATCTTCCAGGCGGGCGCCATACTGCTGTCCCGGATCATGACCGGCGCCGGCGAAGGTGTGCCGGTCCTCACCAGGATCAACAACGCCAAGTTCCGGCAGATGGTCCGGCCCGGGGACACCCTGGAGCTGGAGGCCGAGCTGGTGGAGAAGATGGGCACCGCCTACTTCCTCAAGGGCCGCGCCGCGGTCGGGGGCAAGACCGCGGTCACGGTCGAGTACGCGGTGACCCTGGCGAAGGAGCAGGGTTAAAGCCATGGACTTCCTGGGGTTGGAGAACAAGACCTTCCTGGTGTTCGGCGTGGCCAACAAGAAGAGCGTAGCCTGCTTCGTAGGGCAGGTGCTCCGGGAGCAGGGCGCGCAGGTGGCCTTCGCGGTCCAGAACGCGGAAAAGAAGGACAGCGTCTCCCGGCTGTTCCCCGGGGCGAACGTGTACGTCTGCGACGTGGAGCGAGAGGGCGACGTCGACCGCCTGGCCGGGGAGGTGGCCCAGAGGCACCCGCTGCTGCACGGCATAGTGCACTCCATAGCTTTCGCCGACTACGAGGGCCAGATCAGGCCCTTCCACGAGACCAGGAAGAGAAACTTCCTGCAGGCCGTGGACATCTCCTGCTATTCGCTCATCGCCATCGCCAACGCCTTCAAGGGCCTCCTGGACCAGAAGGCCTCGGTAGTCGCCATCTCCATATCCAGCTCCCGGATCGCCGCAGAGCCCTACGGCTTCATGGCGCCGGTCAAGGCGGCCCTGGAGTCCAGCGTCTGCTTCCTGGCCAAGTCCTTCAGCGCCTTCTCCCAGGTCCGCTTCAACTCGGTCAACTCCGGGCCGCTCAAGACATCGGCCTCCGCGGGAATCCCGGGCTTCATTGACTACCACCTCTTCGTGGAGCAGATGACCCTCCGGAAGAAGGGGCTGGAGACGAGCGCGGTGGCCACCACGGGGGCCTTCCTGCTCGGCGAGCGCTC
>CALMBS010000299.1 GCA_937860285.1 uncultured Chloroflexota bacterium | reverse complement strand
CGCGAAGACGGGTAGGCACTGCTGCGTCTTCTTGACATTCTCTTGACCCGCCGGTCCCTCTTCTTGAGGCCCCTTTGACCCGTTTGCTGCTAGGATGGTGAGAGTCCGGTTGCGGGGGCAGCTGGTGAGTGATCTGGTCTTTCTAATACTGATTCTGGGCTTCTTCCTGGCCAGCATGGGCCTGGCGTGGATCGCCGAGCGCCTGATGAGGTGATGCCGTGAATGGCCTCTACGCAGTCGCCGGTCTGATCTCCTCCGTCCTCCTGGTCTACCTCTTCCTGGCATTGCTGAAGCCGGAGTGGTTCAAATGACGGCGGCCGGGTATCTCCAGACAGGTCTCTACCTTCTGGTGCTCCTCCTGCTGGTCAAGCCGCTGGGGGCCTACATGGCGCGGGTCTACGCCGGAGAGCGCACACTCGTCGGCCGCGTGGTCGGACCCGTCGAGCGCCTGGCCTACCGCGCCGTCGGATTGCGCCCCGACGACGAGATGGACTGGAAGACGTATGCCCTGGCGCTGCTGGTCTTCAGCCTGGTGGGGCTGCTGGCGCTCTACGGCCTGCAGCGACTTCAGGGAGTCCTGCCGCTCAACCCCCAGGGCCTGGGGGGGGTCGACCCTGATCTGGCCTTCAACACCGCGGCCAGCTTCACCACCAATACCAACTGGCAGAGCTACGGCGGCGAAACCACCATGAGCTACCTGACGCAGATGCTCGGACTGACCGTGCAGAACTTCCTCTCCGCGGCCGCGGGCATGGCGGTGCTGGTGGCGGTGATTCGCGGCTTCGCCAGGCAGTCCGCCGCCAGCCTGGGCAACTTCTGGGTGGACATGACCCGTGGCGTGCTGTACATCCTGCTGCCCCTGTCGCTGGTCCTGTCGCTGGTCCTGGTGTCACAGGGCGTCGTGCAGACCCTCGGCGGCTCGCGGGAAGCGGCTCTGGTGCAGCCGGCCGGGGACCCCGCGGGCCAGGGGACCGTGCAGCAGGTGCTGGCCCTGGGCCCGGCGGCCTCCCAGGTGGCCATCAAGATGCTGGGGACCAATGGCGGGGGCTTCTTCAATGCCAACTCGGCCCATCCCTTTGAGAACCCGACGCCGCTCTCCAACTTCCTGGAGATGCTGGCCATCCTGCTCATCCCGGCGGCGTTGTGCTACTCCTTCGGGAAGATGACCGGCGATACGCGCAAGGGCTGGGCCCTGCTGGCAGCCATGACCGTCATCTTCGCCGCCTGCCTGGCGGTGACCATATGGGCCGAGCAGCGAGGGAATCCGGGAATAGGGGAGCTCGGCGTTGAGCAGGGGGCCAGCGATCTGCAGTCCGGAGGCAACATGGAAGGGAAGGAGGTGCGCTTCG
>CALMBS010000298.1 GCA_937860285.1 uncultured Chloroflexota bacterium | reverse complement strand
CGCGGAGGTCCGTTAGGGTTTGACCATGCGGTTGCTGGTCACTGGCGGGGCGGGCAGGCTGGGCGTGGATACCTGCCGGGCACTTCAGAAGGCGGGCTATCAGGTAAAGGTCTTCGATCTTCCCACGCCGCGGAACCGGAAGAGCGCCGGTGAGATCGGCCGTGGGGCGGAGGTCTTCTGGGGAGACATCACGGATGGTGCTGCTGTGGGGAAGGCGCTGGATGGCGTCGATGCCATCGTTCACATGGCCGGCATCCTGCCCCCGGTGAGCGAGGCCAACCCGGAGCTGGCGGCCATGGTCAATGTCGGAGGCACCGGGACCCTGGTGAATGCCATCGTGGCCAGCGGGAGACGGATCCCTCTGGTGTTCACCTCTTCAGTGGCCGTCTTCGGCCCGACGCCGTTGGCCACGGAGCCCGTCAGCGTGGAGAGGAATGCCCCCAACCCGAAGGACGTGTACGGCCAGACGAAGCAGCGGGCGGAGGAGCTGATCCGGCAATCCGGCATCGACTGCGTCATACTGCGGCTGTCGGCATCGGTGTACACCAGCTTCGAAATGAATGACATTCCGAGGCTCTACGGCATCCCGCTGGAGACCAGGATGGAGTTTTGCCACCCGGAGGAGGCCTGCCGGGCGCTGGTGAACGCCGTCGTCAACTTCGAAGCGGCCAAAGGCGAGACGCTGATCATCAGCGGCGGCCCCAAGGGCCGGATGCTCTACCGGGATATGGTGCGCGGTATCCTGGGGATCATGAGGCTGCCCGTGCCGCCGGACCGGAAGTTCACCCGTCAGCCATACTACCTGGACTTCTACGACACTTCAAAGTCGCAGCAGCTGCTGCGCTACCAGCACAAGACGTTCTCCGACTACCTGGGCGATTGCCGGGGGACACTGGCCAGGCGCTTCACGCCGGCCTTCGTGCCCTTCATGTGCTACTTCGTCGGCCCTATCTTCGGCCGTATGATCGCCCGTCTGATGTGACCGCCGTCAGTCCAGCACTACCCACTCCAGCGGCCGGCCGTCCCGGATGACGGCCACGAGGTGGCCGGCGTGGTGCAGCTGGGCGACGTCATACTCCCGTCCCTGGTACGACAGCGTGACAGTGGCGCTGTCCGGGACGTCCAGGACGCGGCAGGACTTCAGTCCGGCCAGTCCGGTGCCGGCGGACTTGACCACGGCCTCCTTGGCGGTCCAGCAGCGGTACAGGCTGTCCCACGACCTCCCGCCGAGGAGGGCCCATTCCGCATCGCCGGCGACGTACGGGTAGATGTCCTTCCGGCGGGGCCGGACTTCCTCGATGTCTATGCCCACGGTCCCCTGGCCGACGACCGCGGCCACGTACCGTGGCTTGTGGGAGACGGACCAGACATAATCCCCAGCCGGCAGGGGCACACCTTCCTCGTCCTGGAGCAGGTCGCCCAGGGCGATGCCCGCCGTTTCGGCGCTCACCCGGAGGGCGGCCCGGGCCAACTCGCTCAGGGCCACCACCTTGTCCCGGCCGGAGAGCCGCCGCACGGCGGCGCCGACCGGCATGACCACCGGGTAGAGGGTCATGGTACCTGGTGAGCCCTCACCCCTGCGGTAGGTCACCATTCTGGTGAGCCCGGACCGTCTTCTTGACGATGGCGGCGTCGAAGGCGTTCACCGCCATGCCGGCGTCGACCACGATGCCCTGGGCGTTGATGCCGCTGGAGCGTTCGCTCAGCAAGAAGGCCACCGTGTTGGCCACCTCGATCGTCTCCACGCCCTTCTTGCGCAGCGTCATCTGCTCCACGAACAAGTGGTAATCAATGAAACCAGGGATTCCTGCCGAGGAAGAGGTCTTGAGAGGACCGGAGTTCACCGAGTTGAACCGCACCTGGGAGAAGCTGCTGAACGACTTGGCCAGGAAGCGGACACTGGACTCCAGCGCCGCCTTCACCGGCGCCATGAAGCCATACGGTTCGGCGGCCATCTTGGTGTC
>CALMBS010000297.1 GCA_937860285.1 uncultured Chloroflexota bacterium | reverse complement strand
TGCCCATCAACGGATTTGAAGTCCGCGAAGCTCACCGGAGCTCACTCGCTCCCCCGAGACGGCATCGCTAGGCGGCGGCCGGAACGCGCGACCGGGCAATCCACGCCGCCACGATACTAAGCAAGTATAGCAGACCTATCGGCGCCGCCACTATGGCGCAGTTGATGGGATCGGGCGTGGGCGTGACGACGGCCGCCAGGACGACAGAGCCCACCAGCCCCCATCGCCACTGTTTGGCCAGCCAGCGGTAGTTCAGGATGCCGATCTTGGTCAGGAAGAACGAGACCACCGGCAGCTCGAAGATAATGCCCATCCAGAACAGTATCTGTACCTCGAAGGAGATCAGGCTGCCTATCTTGACCATGGGCGTGGCCAGGTCTTCGCCAAAACCCAGCAGGAACTCCAGGGCGTGCGGCATGAAGACGTACCAGGCAAAGGCGGCGCCTCCGGCGAAGAACAGGAGGATGGCCGGCAGCAGCAGGTACAGATAGGCCCGCTCCCGGCGGGTCAGGGCCGGCCGGATGAACAGCACGATCTGAAGGACGAAGAAGGGCAGGGCCATCACCAGCGCCGAGTACAGGCAGACCTTGAACCAGATGGAGAACATCTCGGTGACATCGGTGAAGATGACCTCCACGCCCATGTCCACCGTCTCCCGCTCCAGGAACCTGATGATGGGGTCGGTGAAGAAGAAGGCAATGGCAACGGTGATGATGAGGGCGATGACGCAGTAGACCAGGCGGCGCCTGATCTCCTCAAGATGGCCCAGGAGGGTGAGCCTCTTCTCCTTGTCCCGCTGCCTGTCGTCCTTGTCCGGCTGCTTGCCGGCAGGGGCTACCATAGGCCAGTGGCGCGGTCCGTCACGACCGGCCCTCCTTGCCGGAATCCGCGGGGGGCTCGCCCGGCTGTCCCTCGCCGCCGGCGGCGCCGCCCGGCTTCTTGTCCGGAGAAGGGGTCTCCCGGGCAGCGGCAGAGATATCGCCGGCGATCCCCTTCAGGTCCTTCTTCAGCGTGGAGCGAATGCTGGCGGCGTCTTTGACATCCCTGGCGGCGTCGCCCAACTCCTTGGAGACGTCCTTGAGCTCGGCGGCGATGCCCTTCTCGCCGGTGACCCCCTTGCCGGTCTCCCTGCCCGTCTCCGCCAGCTCGTCGGAAACCTCCTTGAGGTTCCGGTTCATCTCAGAGGAGGCCTGCTTGAGCTTGCGCATGGCCTTGCCCATCAGGCCGGCGATCTCCGGCAGCCGGGAGGGACCGAACACCATGAAGAGGACAAGGAGGATGAGGACCAGCTCCCCGGAGCCTATGCCGAAAAAGTCCATCTTCCCTCACTGCCCTGCCCCCTAGCTACCCGGAGGGGAAGATCGTCATCCCCGGAGTTTTCCCACAACTGGGGAGGAAGTGGACGAGGAGAGTACAAGGAGGCCTGCGCCTGGTGCAGCCGGCTCCTACCCCGGGTCCCCCATCTTGGTACCGCATTCCATGCAGAACCGGGCATTGGCCGCCAGCTTGTTGCCGCAGCTGGGGCAGAACTTATCCTTGGTGGATTGGGCCGAAGCCGTCTCGCCCTTGCTGTCGCCCGAGGCCGCTTCCGAGCCGCCGTCCTTCTTGTCCCTCTCGCGCCGGAACTCCCTGATGCTCTTGCCCAGGGCGCCACCGACCTGTCCCAGCTTGCCGATCCCGAAGATGAGGACGATACCCAGGACGATAAGGCCGATCTCCAGTGCACCGATACCGCGCATCTAATACACCTCCACCGCTCTGCCTGCTGCCAGCCCCTTTTTCTGTAAAGTCCACCTGGCACCCTGGCGGAACGGACCGCCACGATCCATGCAGATAGATTTTATGTTCGGTCCATTCGGAATGTCAAGGAAACTGCCCTTTATTGTAGAATAGGCAGACATGGGAGAGGCCAGCGTCACGCCCATCCGCCGCCAGTACCTCCGGGTGAAACAGCGCTACCCGGAGGCCATCGTCCTTTTCCGACTGGGCGACTTCTATGAGACCTTCGACGAGGATGCCCACCTGGTCTCCCGGCTGCTGGAGATCACCCTGACCTCCCGGGAGATGGGCAAGGGGCACCGCATCCCGATGGCGGGCATACCCCACCACGCCCTGGAGAACTACCTGGCCCGGCTCATCAGCCGGGGCCACAAGGTGGCCATCTGCGAGCAGCTGACGCCCCCCGGCAAGGGCCTGGTGGAGCGGGACGTGGTCCGGGTGGTCACCCCCGGCACGGTCGTCGAGCCAGGGCTGCTGGAGGCGGCCGCCAACAACTACCTGGTCAGCGTGGTGGCGGAGGGAGACAGGGCCGGCCTGGCATATGTAGACATAACGACATCGGAGTTCGCCACGGCGCAGGTCCCCCTGGACCGCCTGCTCCCGGAATTGGATCGCCTGCACCCCTCCGAGGTCCTGGTCCCCCACAGCCTGGACCTGCCCGACCTGGAACGCTTCCCGGCCCTGACCCGGACCGACGAGCTGTGGTCGGACCCGGAGACGGCCCGGCAGGCCCTGCTGGACCATTTCGGCGCCGCCACCCTGGAGGGGTACGGGTGCGCGGACCTGCCTCTCGCCGTCCGGGCGGCCGGCGTCATCGTGCGCTACCTCCAGGAGAACCAGAAGGGCGCGCTGGCCCTGCTGACGCGGCTCTCGACATACTCCACCGGCAACTACATGCTGCTCGACGCCCAGACGCGGCGCAACCTGGAGCTTTTCCAGGGCAGCCGGCAGGGGACGGTGGCCGGCTCGCTGCTGTCGGTCATCGACCTGACCCGGACGCCCATGGGCGGCCGGCTGCTGAAGAAATGGCTGGGCTACCCCCTCCTCGACCTGGACGAGCTGACCGGGCGGCAGGACGCCGTCGAGCGGTTCCACGGAAACCACATCGCCCGGGGCGGCCTGATGACGCTGCTGCACCGGGTGGGGGACCTGGAGCGGCTGGTCAACCGGGTGAGGGGCGGCCAGGCCAACCCCAAGGAGCTGGTGGCCCTGCGGCGGGGCCTGGAGGTCATCCCCGAGGTCCGGGCTGTCCTGACCGAGGCCGGGGCCCCGGAGGCCCTGCTGTCCCGGGTGCAGCCCTGCGAGGAGGTCACCGCCCTGATCGCCGCGGCGCTGGCGGATGACCCCCCGGTGACCATCGATGAGGGCGGCGTCATCCGGCCGGGCTTCTCCGCCGAGCTGGACGGGCTGCGCGAGGCGTCCAGGGGCGCGCGGCAGTACCTGGCCAACCTGGAGCGGCAGGAGCGGGAGCGGACGGGGATCAAGTCCCTGAAGGTGGGCTACAACCGGGTCTTCGGCTACTACATCGAGGTCAGCCGGGCCAACATGGCCTCGGTCCCGGACGACTACATCCGCAAGCAGACCCTGACCGGCGCGGAGCGCTTCTTCACCATGGAGCTGAAGGAGTACGAGTCGCAGGTCCTCAACGCCCAGGAGAAGACGGCGGAGATGGAGTCCTCGCTCTTCCGCCAGGTCTGCCGGCAGGCCGGCGGGTCCGGCGAGGGGGTGCTGGCCACCGCCGAGGCGCTGGCCCGGGTGGACGTCTTCTGCAGCCTGGCCGAGGCGGCCGTGCGGCACGGCTACTGCCGCCCGAAGCTCTCCGCGGACGACGTCCTGACCATAGCGTCCGGACGGCATCCGGTCGTGGAGATGGCCCTGGCCGGCGAGCACTTCATCCCCAACGACACCGAGATGTCCAACCGGGACGCCCAGCTGATCATCCTCACTGGCCCCAACATGTCGGGCAAGTCCACCTACCTGCGGCAGGTGGCCATCATCGTGCTCATGGCCCAGATCGGCAGCTTCGTCCCGGCGGAGTCGGCCGCCATCGGCCTGGTGGACCGCATCTTCACCCGC
>CALMBS010000296.1 GCA_937860285.1 uncultured Chloroflexota bacterium | reverse complement strand
GTGAAGACCATGGCGATGTTGTGCTCGTTGGCGGCCTTGATGACCTCCTGGTCCCGGACGGAGCCGCCGGGCTGGATCACCGCTGTCACGCCGCCTTTGGCGGCCAGCTCCAGGCCGTCGGGGAAGGGGAAGAAGGCATCAGACCCCAGAACGCTGCCCTTCGAGCGGTCGCCCGCCCTCTCCAGCGCCAGCTGCACGCTCACCACCCGGCTGGGCTGCCCCGCGCCCATGCCCAGGAGGGTCTTGTCCCTGGTGAGGACGATGGCATTGGACTTGATGACCTTCACTGCCTGCCAGGCGAAGAACAGCTCCTCCCGCTCCTGCGCGGTGGGCTCGCGGTTGGTGACCGTCTTCGGGGTCAGCTCCTTCTCCGTGATGTAGTCCGGGGTCTGGGCCAGCAGGCCGCCGCGGACACGCCGGAAGTCCAGGTAGCGCGGCTCGCCCTTGGTGGGCACCAGGTCGACGCCCAGGGCGATGATGCGGAAGTCCTTCTTGCGTTTGAGCAGGGCCAGGGCGTCATCGGCGTATTTCGGGGCGATGATGGCATCGTAGTGGGTCTTGTAGATCTCCTGTGCGGCCGTCATGTCGATGGTGCGGTTGGAGGCCACCACGCCGCCGTAGGCGGCCAGCGGATCGCCGGCCAGGGCCCGGCGGTAGGCCTCCGCCAGGTCGTTGTTACTGCACAGTCCGCAGGGGTTGTTGTGCTTGATGATGGCCATGGTCGGCAGCGGGAAGTCCATCACCGAGTTCACCGCGGACTCCAGGTCCAGGATATTGTTGAAGGACAGCTCCTTGCCGCCGAACTGGGTGGCCGAGACCAGGCTGGGGACGGTCTTCCTGGGGGTCTCCTCCTCGTAAAAGGCCGCCTGCTGGTGCGGGTTCTCGCCGTAGCTGAGGTTGGCCCGCTTCTTCAGGGCGATGGTCATTACCTCAGGGAAGCCCTTCTCCTCGCCCCGCAGGTACTGGGCGATGGCGGTGTCGTAGAATGCCACGTGCTGGAAGGCCATCTGGGCCAGCTTCCGCCGGAAGTCCAGGCCGACCTTGCCCTTGCCCAGCTCCTCGAGCACCGGCCCGTAGTCGGCCGGATCCACTACCACGAGGACATCCGGGAAGTTCTTGGCCGCGGCCCGGATCATGGTCGGGCCGCCGATGTCGATATTCTCCAGGGCGTCCTCCAGGGTCACGCCCGGCTTGGCGATGGTCTGGATGAAGGGGTAGAGGTTCACCACCACCATGTCGATGGTGCCCATGCCCTTCTCGGCCAGCTGCTCCATGTGGCTCTTGTTGCTGCGCCGGGCCAGGATGCCGCCGTGCACCGCCGGGTGCAGCGTCTTCACCCGGCCGTCGAGGATCTCCGGGAAGTTGGTGATGTCGGACACCCCGTGCACGGGCACGCCGGCCTTCTTCAGGGCGTCCTTGGTGCCGCCGGTGCTGAAGATCTCGATGTTCAGCCCGGCCAGTCCCTTGGCGAAATCAACCAGCCCAACCTTGTCGGAAACGCTCAGAATCGCTCGCATGCAATCGCTCCTTTCCCAGAATCGGCACGCAGTGGACGAAGAAGCGGCAGGGGACGGCTCAGTCGATGGAGACCCTGGTCCGGCCCTTCTGCCTGACCACTTCTCCAACCAGGCTGGCGGCCGGCATCGCCTTCCGGAGCCGGCTGACGTCCTCCGGGGCGCAGAATACGGCCATGCCTATGCCCATGTTGAAGACCCGGTACATCTCGGCGTCGGCCACCCCCCCGCGGCGCTGGAGGAGGGGAAAGACCGGCGGGACCGCCCAGGTCCCCTTCTCGAAATGGGCCCCCAGCCCCTTTGGCAGCACGCGGGGCACGTTGCCCTCGAATCCGCCTCCGGTGATGTGGGCCAGGCCCTTCACCCGCGGGAGGACGGGCTTGACGTCGTTCAGGTAGCAGCGGTGGGGTTCCAGCAGGGCCTCCCCCACGGTGCCCCCGAGCTCACGATGACGCTTGTTCAGAGCGGCCGCCGAATCGCCGAAGACCTTGCGCGCCAGGGAGTAGCCGTTGGTGTGCAGCCCGCTGGACGGCAGCGCCAGAATGGCATCGCCGGCGCGTATACGGCTCTGGTCAATCCGCCGGCTCTTCTCCACCACACCCACAATGAACCCCGCGAGATCGTAGTCCTCCGGCGCGTACATGCCGGGCATCTCGGCCGTCTCGCCCCCGATCAGGGCGCAGTGCGCCTCGCGGCAGGCCCTGGCCAGGCCCCTCACTATGGCCTCAACAGTCTCGGGCACCATCTTGCCCAGGGCGATGTAGTCCAGGAAGAAGAGGGGTTCGGCGCCGCAGGTCAGGATGTCGTTGACGCAGTGATTGACCAGGTCGATGCCCACCGTGTCGTGACGGCCCAGGACCCTGGCGATCTTGAGCTTGGTGCCCACTCCGTCGGTGCTGGAGACCAGCACCGGATCGCGGTAGCCCTTGAACTCGAAGGATCCGCCGAAAAAGCCGATGTCACTCAACACCTCCGGCCGGCGGGTGGAGCGGATGTGCTTCTTGATCAGCTGCTTGGCACGGTCGGACGCGTCGATGTCGACGCCGGCGCCCGCGTATGTCTGCATGTTCCTCCTTGTCACTGGTCCGGCCAGGTGGCCGTCTGGGACCCCCTACTTGGAGTGGACGCCTTCTATGGGCAGTGCCTCAAGCGCCAGCTTGTCCATTTCCAGCTGGACCGCGATGGGATAGTCCCCGGTGAGGCAGGCGAGGCAGAGACTGTCCTTGGGCAGGGCCACGGCCTTTATCAGCCCGTCCAGGCTGAGGTAGCCCAGCGAATCGGCGTTGATGTACTCCCTGATCTCCGGGACGGTCTTCCTGGCGGCGATAAGCTCCCAGCGCGTGGCCATGTCCACCCCGAAGAAGCAGGGGTAGCAGATGGGCGGGGCGCAGACCCGCATGTGCACTTCCCTGGCCCCGGCCCTCTTGAGCAGGTTGATCACCCGCGGGGTGGTGGTGCCCCTGACGATGCTGTCGTCCACCAGGACGAGCTTCTTGCCGGCAATGATGTCCCGCAACGGGTTGAACTTCAGGCCGACACCCAGCTCCCTGATCCGCTGGTCCGGCTGAATGAAGGTGCGCCCGACGTAGCGGTTCTTGAGCAGGCCCTCGCCGTAAGGTATTCCGGACTCCTTGGCATACGCGATGGCGGCTACCGTGGCCGAGTCGGGGACGCCCACTACCAGGTCAGCGTCCACCGGGTACTCCCGGGCCAGCCCGCGGCCCATGCCCTCACGGGCTCGGTAAAGGAGCCTGTTGCTGATGATGCTGTCCGGCCGGGCGAAGTAGATGTACTCGAAGACGCACAGCGCCTGAGTCTGGGGCTCGGCGGCCTGGAAGCTTCGGGGGCCGGCGGCGTCGATGGTAACCACCTCTCCGGCCTGAAGCTCCCGTATCATGGTGCTGCCGATGTGGTCCAGGGCGCAGGTCTCGGAGGCCAGCACCCATCCGTTGTCAATCCGGCCCAGGCACAGCGGACGTACCCCCATGGGGTCGCGGATGCCTATCAGGGTCCGATCAGTCAGCAGGACCAGGGAGTACGCGCCCTGCAGGCGCTTCATGGCGGCGGCGATCTTCTCTTCCAGGCTGCTGCCCGGGGAAGTCACAATCAGGTTGGCGATGACCTCCGAGTCGGATGTGGTGACGAAGCGGGAGCCCCTGTCCTCCAGCTCCTGCCGCAGCGGCACGGCGTTGATGACATTGCCGTTGTGGGCCAGGGCCATTTGCCCCTCGGGTGTGTCGATGACGATGGGCTGGGCGTTGGCCAGGCGGCTGGAGCCGGCGGTGGAATAGCGGTTGTGGCCGATGGCGATGGTCCCCGGCAGCCGGGCCAGGGCCGCCTCGTCAAAGACATGCGAGACCAGGCCCATGCCGGTGTAGAGGAAGAGGCCGTTGCCGCTGGTGGTGGCGATACCGCTGCTCTCCTGGCCGCGGTGCTGGAGGGCGAACAGGGCGAAGAAGGTGAGTCTCGCCACGTCCTCCTTGGGCGCATACACCCCGAAGATGCCGCAGGACTCGTGCAGGCTCACTCTCTTTTCCTTTGCCTCTAGTCGAATTCTACACCCAGTTATCGCCGCCGGCAACACCATCGCGCAGCCCACCGGGGGCCGCGCCGCTTTCCACGCTCAGGCCGAACACGAGCCAAATTGACATATGAAACGCCGGAATGCTAGCATTGAGAACGACCACAATCATAATAAACGGAGGCGGAATGGCTTATAAGTACGTCAAGTATGAGAAAGAGGGCGAGATCGCCACGATCACGTTCAACAAGCCGGAGAAGATGAACTCCTACGTCATCATTTCAGTAGGAGAGGACTTCAAGGAAGTGCTGGACGCGATCACCCGTGCGGAAGAAGACGACGAAGTGAAGGTCATCATCTTCAAGGGCGCCGGCCGCTGCTTCTCCGCTGGCCAGGACCTGAGCAAGGTCGGGTTCGTCTATGGCTTCGGGAGCAAGAAGGAAGACGCCAGGCCCAGCCAGAGGATCCGGCTGAAGATGGACCGGATGGGCATCAGCGATGGCTACAAGAGGTTCTTCTATTGCTCCAAGCTGACCATCGCCCAGGTCCACGGCTTTGCCCTGGAGGCGGGCCTGATGATCGCCATGCTCTGCGACTTCTTCATCTGCTCCGACGACTGCATGATGGGCTTCCCCGGGCAGAGGATCG
This sequence comes from uncultured Chloroflexota bacterium, assembly GCA_937860285.1. Lineage (GTDB taxonomy): Bacteria > Chloroflexota > Dehalococcoidia > UBA2247 > RBG-13-53-26 > JAFGCL01. The sequence goes on along the minus strand of CALMBS010000296.1, from coordinate 4,499 downwards.
GTTTTGCCGGCGGCGGCGAGCACACCTTCGGCCACCTGATGATGACTGTCGGCATGAGGCGGGCGCTGGACCTGTACATCTCCGGCCGGCAGATCAACGGTGTTGAAGCCGAGCGCATCGGCCTGGCCGGCAAGTCAGTGCCGGCGGCCAAGCTGGATGCCGAGGTCAAGCAGCTGGCCAAGGAGCTGTGCCTGATGCCTCGAGACGGCATCCGCATCGGCAAGGCCTGCCGCGAGCTCTTCTACGATCGCATGGGCCTGAGCGATTCCTTCACCTACGGCTACATCACCCACACCCTGTTCACCAACGTGAAGCATGAGCCGGGCGAGTTCAACTTCTTCCGCGAGAGAAGGGAAAAGGGCGCCAAGGCGGCCTTCCACGAGAAGGACGAGATCCGCGACCAGTCGGCCAAGTAGGCTCGGCCGTACCGCATTCGACGCAAACAGCAACGGGGCAGGGTTTCGAAACCCTGCCCCGTCATTTTCTGCGGGATCAGCCCGGCCTAGATCTGCCCCTTGAGCTTGGCGAAGGTTGACGCCAGCCCTTCGGGGAGCACCCTGACGTCGGACAGCACCGGCATGAAGTTGGTGTCCCCCGACCATCGCGGCACGATGTGGGTGTGGGCGTGATCGCTTATGCCCGCGCCGGCCACTTTGCCGAGGTTGATGCCGATGTTGAAGCCCGCCGGGTTGAAGATGCCGCGCAGGGCCCGGGTGCACCTCCTGACGATGCTGAAATGGTCCAGCAGCTCATCGTCGTCCATGTCTTCCAGCGTGGCAACGTGGCGGTAGGGGGCCACCATCAGGTGCCCCGGGTTGTAGGGATACTTGTTCAGGATGACGAAGTTCAGCCGGCCGCGGTGCAGTATGAGGTTGCCTTCGTCGTCGCTGTCCGCGGGCTTGCCGCAGAGTATGCACTCGCTCGGCTTCTCATTGAGGATGAACTCCATGCGCCACGGCGCCCAGATGTGCTCCACGGGACCTCCTGCGTGTATTGTAGCCGCGCTCAGGCGGATAGTCAAAGGGAGCGGATTTGATTTCGAACGGGGCGCTGCCTAGAATAGACTCATCGAAACGGTGCTGATGGTGTGATCGTGCCATGCCCAGGAAAGTAGCGAAGGCGCCCGGATGGCTGGACAGGGCCAGGGTGCGGGTCAAGCGGCTCCTGGGCATGAAGGTCATCCTCTGCGATACGTGCAAGTGGGACTGGCGTGGCGCCTGCCATCACCCCGAGCGCCCCAATGCCACCGTCTGCCCCGACTATGAGAAACGGGGAACGTAGGTGGTGGAAGGCGGCGGCTCCGGGCCTGACCACCTGTCCGAGCGAACCGTAATTGTGCTGAAGGAGGAATTGCAGCCATGGATGCCAGGCAGCCAGTGATCGTGAGTGCAGTCAGAACGGCCATCGGGTCCTTCGGGGGAGTCCTGAAGGATGTGGCCGCCGTCGATCTGGGACAGACCGTCATCAAAGAGGCCCTGCGCCGGGCAGGCGTCAGGCCGGTGGCGCCGGATTACGCCCGGGAAATCCGGCCCAGCATATCGAGAGACATCGAGAAGAGCGAGATCGAAGCCAAGTACATGGACTGGGACCAGGCGCTGCGGCCCATCTACATCGATGAGGTCATCATGGGCAACGTCCTCCAGTCCGGCCTGGGCCAGAACACCGGCCGGCAGGCCAGTATCAAGGCCGGGGTGCCGCAGGAGACCAATGTCTTCACCATCAACAAGGTCTGCGCGTCCGGCATGAAGGCGGTGGCGCTGGCGGCCCAGGCCGTCCGGGCGGGGGATGCCGATGCTATCGTGGCTGGCGGTATGGAGAGCATGACCAACGTCCCCTATGGGCTGCCGAAGGCCCGCTGGGGCTACCGCATGGACGTCACCGGCAAAGGGGAGACCCTGGACCTGATGGTGTTCGACGGGCTCTGGGAGATACTATATGACTACCACATGGGCGTTACCGCAGAGAACATCGCCCGCGACTACAACATCTCCAGGCGCGAGCAGGATGAGGTGGGTGCGGAGAGCCATCACCGGGCGATGAAGGCCATCAAGGCCGGCATCTTCAAGCAGGAGATCGTGCCCGTTCAAATCGCCCAGAAGAAGGGGCCGCCGGTCTCGGTGGACACCGATGAGCGGCCCATGGACACCAATGTGGAGAAGATGGGGAAGCTGGGCGCGGCCTTCGTGAAAGGCGGCACGGTGACGGCTGGGAACGCCTCAGGCATCAACGATGGGGCGGCCGCGCTGCTGGTGACCTCCCGGGAGTTCGCCCGGAAGCACGGCCTGAGGATCCTGGGAACCGTTAGGGGCTACGCCTCCGGTGGAGTGGACCCCAAGTACATGGGCCTGGGTCCGATACCCGCCACGCGCAAGCTGCTCAAGAAGACGGGATTGGCCATGAAGGATATGGAGGTCATCGAGCTCAACGAGGCCTTCGCCTCCCAGGCCATTGCCTGCGTGAAGGAGCTGGGCCTGCCGCGGTACGGCGAGAGCAAGGACTTCAACGACCCCGGCTGCGACCGGGTCAATCCGCTGGGCTCGGGCATCTCCCTGGGGCATCCCCTGGGCTGCACCGGCGCCAGGATACTGGTGACCCTGCTGCACGAGATGGAGCGCCGGGATGCCCACCGGGGCCTGGCCTCCCTCTGCATCGGCGGAGGGCAAGGCATGGCCATGATCATCGAGCGGTAGCGGAATCGCGGACAAAGAGAGAAGGGCGGACAGGAGTATCCGCCCTTCTTTTCTATCCGCACCGGCTGGAGGGTGGTGTCACCCTCCACCGGGCTTCTACCAGTTGAAGCCGGGCTCGGCAGCGAGCCCGCGGGCACTGCTAGCCGAGAAGCAGGCTGAGCAGATCGCACGGACCAGACGCGCCAATGGTGATCGCAGCTACGACACCCAGGACCACCAGCGGAAGACCTACACTGGCCAGTTTTCGGTACATTAGCCCCCCCTTTCTTCGAAGTCCCCTTCAGTGACATGCGCGCCCCGCAGCTTCAAAGGGGAGCTGCAGGTGGCGCGGTTTGGTCAGTCAGGCAACTTAGGCTGCCGGGACGTTCCACTCACCGAGGAACGAGCAGTCGCCATTCAGACCAATGGTCAGCGCGGCTATGACAGCCAGGACCACCAGCGGAATAGCCACCTTCGCGACCTTCTTGAACATAGAGACCCTCCTTTCTAGGCAGTCTGGTTCGCTATCACAAGAGACGCTCCAAAGACCGTTACGCGGCCACTAGCTTCCGAAACACAGTGACCCGATGCAACACTGACCATCGGCCCCGACGGTCAGCGCGGCAATAACAGCCAATACCACCATCGGAAGAACGATCCTGGCCACTGTCCTGTACATGGAGCCCCCCCTCTCTGCTTGGCCCGATATCTTACTTGCAGGTCATGCAGAAGTCAAGCAAACTTGACATAATCCAAGCGCCCGGGCGCTCAGAGAAGGGCAGAGATGTCGATGCAGATTTCGGGAAGCGGGAGAAGCCCGGCAGATATCCGGGGCAGGCAGCACTGACCCTCAGCGCCAAGAGTGACCGCGGCTATGATGGCCAGTACAATCAGCGGAAGAATTACCTTCGCCAGCTTGCGGTACATCAGAACCTCCTAACCCATTGACTTGAGGGACTGTCAAGCCACCACGCCCACCGCTCGCGGCATGGGCATCCGGGTGACATGCCGGAGGCACAACCGGGACGGAAGCGAACCCCTTCGATCGGGGAACCAGCGGACCTGCTGCCAGGTCCGCTGGCACGCAGTCTATTTTGCCCCTCTGCACTTTCGTCAGGCTATGGGTGAATTGACCGGCGGCAGCCTGACGGGCCGGCGGTCAGCCATGGCCACCTCCAGGTACCCGCTAGCCGAGCGGCAGGCAAAGCGACCCGATGCAGCACTGGCTGGCAATGGTGGCCGCGGCGACGATGGCCAGGGCGACGAGTGGAAGAACCAGTCTAACCAGTCTCATGATACCTCCTTACGATGCAGGGCTCTCCCCCTGCTATCAGCAGCAATTGACTTGCGAAGTAATCAACCCTCCAGGGCCTGCGTCTCTCCCGCGTAGCCCCGGACCTTTCAGGCCGGCTGACTCGGGACCATTCAGCAGGTTGAAGACAAACGGCGGACCTGATAACAGATCCGCCGTCGTGCTTCATCTTGCTAGCCTGTGCACAGATCAGGTCCCGAGAGGCGTGGACTGCCAGGTGCTCAGCGATCCAGCAGTCATCAGCCCGATGATAAAACCGCTGCGCCTATCTCAAGGGATCAGAAACAAATCTGAGGGATGGACATCGCCGGGACGGTGCAGCTAGCGGCAACGGTCACAACGGCTATGACAGCCAACACGACCAGCGGAAGAACTACCTTTGCGAGTTTCATGAGATCCTCCTTCCAAATTCAACTTGCGGTTTCTGTGCTGCGCGACTCTCGGACCTAGCCAATGACGATTTCGGGAGTGGTGATCGCCGGAGTGCAGCAGGCCATGGCAAGGGTCGCCAGAGCTAT
>CALMBS010000295.1 GCA_937860285.1 uncultured Chloroflexota bacterium | reverse complement strand
CATCTGCCACTGCGGCACGAACATTGCCGGGACCGTGGACATCCCCCGGGTCATCGAGGCCGTCAGGAAGATGCCGAAGGTGGCCCACGTTGAGGAGAACAAGTACAACTGCAGCGAGCCGGGGCAGGCTGCCATTCGCGAGGCCATCAAGAAGAACCGCCTGAACCGGGTGGTCATCGCCGCCTGCTCGCCGCGCATGCATGAGAACACCTTCCGCAAGACCGTCGCGGCAGCCGGGCTGAACCCGTACCTGATGGAGATCTCCAACCTCCGCGAGCACTGCAGCTGGGTCCACAGCGACGCCAAGGAGGACGCCACCCAGAAATCCATCGACCTCATCCGCATGGCGGTAGCCAAGGTGGGCCGCCATGAAGCGCTTTTTCCGCAGAAGGTGCCCATCACCAAGAAGTCCCTGGTCATCGGCGGCGGCATTGCCGGCATACAGGCGGCCCTGGACATAGCCAACGCCGGCTACCAGGTGGTCCTGGTGGAGCGCGAATCCACCATCGGCGGGCGCATGGCCCAGCTGGACAAGACCTTCCCCACCCTGGACTGCTCCTCCTGCATCCTGACGCCGAAGATGGTGGACGTGGCCCAGCACCCCAATATCACCCTCATGACCAGCGCCGAGGTCAAGGAGGTCAAGGGCTTCGTGGGCAACTTCGAGGCCAGCATCACGCAGAAGGCGCGCAAGGTGGACCATGCCAAGTGCACCGGCTGCGGCACCTGCTGGCAGAAATGCCCGGTGAAGGTGGACTCAGAGTTCGACCTGAAGCAGGGAAAGCGCCCCGCCATCTACATCCCCTTCCCGCAGGCGGTGCCGCCCAAACCGGTGGTGGACACCGCCAGCTGCCGCTACATCAAGTACCTGGAATGGGAGGCGGCGGGCAAGGAAGGCAAGGCCCCTCCCCAGTGCCGCATCTGCGAGAAGATCTGCCCCACTCAGGCCATTGACTGGCAGCAGGCGGACCGGGTCATCACCGACCGTTTCGGGGCCATCATCGTGGCCACCGGCTATCAGCCGTTCGACCCCAAGGGCTACACGGAGCTGGGCGCCGGCAAGTATCCAGACGTCATCACCGGCCTGGAGCTGGAGCGTCTGATGAGCGCCTCGGGGCCCACCAGCGGCGAGGTCAAGCGCCCCTCGGACGGCGCCCACCCCAAGGAGGTGGTCTTCGTCACCTGCATCGGCTCCAGGGACGAGCAGCGGGGCCACACCTACTGCAGCAAGGTCTGCTGCATGTACATCGCCAAGCACGCCATCATGCTCAAGGAACACGATCCTGAGGTGAACTGCTACATCTTCTACATGGATGTCCGCGCTGTCAGCAAGGACTACGAGGAGTTCTACAAGCGGGCCCAGGAGAGCGGCGCCACATACATCAGGGGAAAGATTTCCCGGATCAGGCAGGAGGACGGGAAGCTGATCGTAAGGGGTGAGGACACCCTGCTGGGCGATATGGTGGAGATCCCGGCCGACATGGTGGTCCTGGGCGTCGGGCTGGAGCACAACCCCGGGGCATCGGCCCTGGCCCAGACGCTGAAGGTCAGCTACGACGTCAACGAGTTCTTTGTCGAAGCGCATCCCAAGCTGCGCCCGGTGGAGACCATGAGCGACGGCGTGCTGGTGGCGGGCGCGTGCGTCGGCCCGCGCGACATCCCGGAGTCCGTGGCCTCCGGCAGCGCGGCAGCCGCCAAGGTGGCGGCCCTTTTCGGCCAGGACTTCCTCGTTGCCGACCCCATGGTCTCGTCCATCGACCAGGCGAAGTGCAGCGGTTGCCTGCTCTGCACCAAGATCTGTCCCTTCAAGGCTATCGACACCAAGGTCCTCCGGGACGGCCGAACGGTGGCGGTGGTCAACGAGAGCCTGTGCAAGGGGTGCGGCCTCTGCGTGGCCGGCTGCCGCTTCGGGGCCGCCAACCTGCGCGGATTCACGCAGCAGCAGCTGCTGGCCGAGATCGAGGGCGCGCTGACCTGACGGCCGGAGCGGGGCGGACCCGCAGGCTTGAGCTGCCTTTGCCATATGATGGCTCTTTATCGTAAACTGGAGATGAGGCTCGAATAGGACGCTGAACGGGCGGTTGAAGTCCGCCCATAAGGGCGGTAGAAGGCCGCCTATTTGTGTGCCTCGAGCCATTCTGACGGGAGAATAGAACTCATGGTGACTGGAGCCAGTGTCACGCCCTCGCCTGTCAGCGAGCTCCGGACCTTCGTGGAGAGACAGAGCGGCCAGCGCATCTTCGACTGCTACCAGTGCGGCAAGTGCAGCGCCGGCTGCCCCGTCGACTACGCCATGGACTTGGGGCCGCGCCAAATCATGCGCCTCATCCAGATGGGCCTCAAGAAGGAGGTCATGCAGAGCACCACCATCTGGCTCTGCGTTGGCTGCGACACCTGCTCATCCCGGTGCCCGGCCAAGATCGACATCGCCAGGGTCATGGAGTCCCTGAGGATCCTGGCCGCCGCCGAGGGCACGGCGCCGGCGGTGAAGAAGGTGGACGTATTCCACAAGGAGTTCCTGAAGGCCGTCGAGCAGTACGGACGGGCCCACGAGCTCACCCTGAGCGCCAAGTACGTCATGAAGACCTTCGATCTCTCAAACATGGGCATGGGCCTCAACATGTTCTCCAAGGGCAAGCTCGTATTTAAGCCGCCCAGCGTGTCCGGGGCCGCGGAGGTCAAGAGGATATTCGCCGCCTCCAGGAGCGCAGCCGCCACGGCCAGGCCGCCTGCGGCCGGGGCAGAGGGCGGGCACTAGCATGGCCACGAACGTATACGCCTACTACCCGGGCTGCACCCTCCACTCTACCGCCAGAGAGTACGATGTTTCGGCGCGCGCCGTCTGCAAGCAGATGGGCATAGAGCTCCAGGAGCTTGAGGGCTGGACCTGCTGCGGGGCATCTTCGGCCACCACCACCAGCGAGATGCTGGCCACCACCCTCCCGGCCCGCGATCTGCGGTCGGCGGAGGCCACCGGCCTCCCCCTGGCCGTGGCCTGCGCCATGTGCTTCAACCGCCTCAAGCACACTGAGCACGCCCTGGCAGACAAGGCCGTCATGGAGCGGACCTCAGCCGCGATCGGCGGCCCCCTGGCCAACAAGACCGAGGTGGTGCACCTGCTGCAGATACTGGACGAGAGACGCCAGTCTATGACCATCAGCAGGCCGCTCACGGGGTTGAAGGTGGCCTCTTACTATGGCTGCCTGCTGGTGCGCCCCCACGAGATCACCCAGTTCGACGACCCCGAGAACCCCCAGATGATGGACAGGCTGATGGCGGCCCTGGGCGCCCAGCCGCTGGAGTGGGATTTCAAGACCGCCTGCTGCGGGGCCAGCCTGCCGCTGGCGCGGCAGGACATCGTAGTGAAGCTGTCCTACCGCATCCTGGCCCAGGCCAAGAGGCTGGGGGCCGACTGCGTCGCGGTGGCCTGCCCGATGTGCCAGATGAACCTGGACGCCTTCCAGAACGAGATGGGCAAGCAGTATGGCTACAAGATCAACATGCCCATACTCTACTTCACCCAGATCGCCGGGCTGGCCATGGGGATCACGCCCGGGGCGCTGGACCTGGACAAGCACTTCACCGATCCCATGCCCATGCTAAAGAACAAGGGACTCGGTTAAAGGGGATAGGCTATGGCAAGAGTTGGAGTCTTCATCTGCTACTGCGGCGCCAATATCGGCGGCACCATCAACATCGACAAGGTCCTGGAGGCGGCCAGGAAGTTCCCCATGGTGGCCTTCGTGGACGCCAACAAGTACACCTG
>CALMBS010000294.1 GCA_937860285.1 uncultured Chloroflexota bacterium | reverse complement strand
CCCCTGTCCTCCAGGCGGTGCAGCACCGGGTAGAGCATCCCCTCGGCCCAGTCCATCTCGCCGCCGGACAGCTCCCGGATGCGCTTGATGATCAGGTAGCCGTAGGTCTCCCCCTGGCCCAGTATGGAGAGTATGAGGGGCGTGGCCGAGGCAGCCACCAGGTCCTTGGAAATCGCCGTGTTTCTGTCGTCAGTCGTCATACCTAGCACCTCTATGCCTAGAGATTATAGGTATCATTCGACTGGTTGTCAAGCCCCCCTGATTGATCGGAGACGAATAAGTATGGATGGCACGGTCGGCTGCGGGGGAATGGCGCCAGGAATAGGTAGGGCATCGGATGGGCTCCGGACGGTCCCGGGGATATCATCGAGGCAGAGGGCGGCGTTGACGGAGAGGCGCAAGAGGTGGCAAATGGTGTGGACCTACTGTTCCGCGTGCGGATTGCGGACTGAATGGGGCGCTTCGTGCTCAGAGTGCGGAGCGGCCAATCCGCTGTACCGGCCTTCTACTTCCTTGCCGGCCGGCAGTGAAACGAGACCGGCCGAGACGGTCATTACGGGTACTGAGCCCGATAGCCCCTGGCAGCTCTGGGGCTTCTCCGCCGCGTTTCTGCTGATGTTCTGTCTGGCGCTGGCGGCCGCGCTGGTCGTCGTGGTGATCGTCCCCCGGCTCTTCTGGTGAGGCGGCGCTGGAGGCAAACCACCCGGACGTCCCGATCAGGCGGATATCCGATCTCCTTCTTGATCAGAGCATAGCCACAATCGACGAGTTGATGACCGCTCGTTGAAGGACCGTGCTGTTGGCAGGGCGGTTGACAGGGGGTATACCGCGGGTATGCCAAATATACCATGCCTTTCGAGTTCGACCCGCGGAAGAGCGAGGCCAACGCCCGGAGGCACGGCATCGACTTTCGCGAGTGAGGGTCTATGAAGAGCACAAAGGCCCGCTCAATGGAGGCTGAGGAGCTGGACAGGAGATTCGACAGGGGCGAGGATGTCTCGGAGTACCTGGATGTTTCCAGGGCGAGGAAGCCGTCGCAGGAGCAGAAGCGCGTGAATGTCGACTTCCCGAGGTGGATGGTGGACTCCCTGGACCAGGAAGCCCGGCGGGTCGGTGTTCCGCGGCAGGCCCTCATCAAGCTCTGGATCGCGGACCGTCTGGAGAAGGATTCCGGCTGCAAGGCCCGGACGAGGCGGAAGCCGTAGACGGTCAGACCCATGGCGTTCAGCCAGCCTCTGCCCCCGGGGACACGTCGGGGCCGGGCGCCGGTGTTTCGTCCCTGGGCCGGGCCTGGAGGGCCGTGGCCAGGAGGCCGAGGACGGTAACCAGGATGGCGATGAATATGATGGCCTCGGGCACGTGTGAAAGATACCATGGACGCGCTTCCTGCTGGTTGTTCATGAGGGCATTGTCTATGGTGTTGACAATGGTCTGGTAGTTGGCCACGACGGCCACCTGGAAGGCCGCCCAGCTGATGGGCCAGCTGGCCCGGTCCACGGCGGCGACCACCTGCATGCACCTCTCCCCGGGATTGAGTACCGCCCAGATGCTCAGCACGATGACCCAGGCGATCATGGCCGCGCCCGCTGCCACCAGGAGCCAGGGAGGCAGGTTCCACAGGCCGGCCACTATGAAGACAATGCCGGAGAAGAGGCAGACCGGGGCCACATTCTCGATGAACCGGTGAAGGTCCCTGGGGAGGTCCCACGAACCGCCGCCGCCCAGACGGCTGAGCAGGGAGATCACATGTATCATGGGCCACCACACCACGGGCAACAGGCAGATAATGCCCGAGCCGATGAGCGTCCACCGTCCGGACTTGAGCGAGGTGTCGCCGCTCCAGCTGATGGTGGCGGCATAGATGCACAGGATCCCCATGAGGAAGAAGTCCTTCATCTGGTGAAGTATCTGCCTGGGACGAGAGTCTGTCGTATTCATCATCGCCTCCGTCGAGACTGCGTGGGAAGCCTTCTGTTCCTGGCCGGCCTTCTGATCGGGCGACCGCACAGAGGATAGTACCAGGGGAGAAACGGTGTCAAACACGGCAGTAGCAG
>CALMBS010000293.1 GCA_937860285.1 uncultured Chloroflexota bacterium | reverse complement strand
GCAGGCACGGCGCCGGATTACGGGGACAGACTCCTAGGAGGGCATTCCGAAGGGACCGATGGCCGCTACCAGCCGGCGAATTGCCGGTCCAGGCAGTACTGATAGACCATCCGGGACACGTTGATGCCGGAGTCCACCGGCCCGTTCGAGCCCAGGAGCCTCCTGGTGCTGCCGGCGTCCATGCCCACATAGTACAGGCCCGGTATCGGTGACCTGGCCGATGGCTTGTACCTGCCCGTCTGGCCGATGCTGATGGCCAGGTTGAACTCACCGCCGCTGCCGGGGAGCGCCTCATCACGCGACAGCGCCGCGACATCGCGGGGACCGGCGTAGGTCTTATGCTCGATGGCCGGCACCACCTCCGGGAAGACCTCCGCCATCTGCTCCTCCATCCGCTTGTTCAGCGCCTTCAGCATGGTGTCGTCCCTGGTATCGGGGCTGCAGTTGGTCCCGAAGACCAGCACCTGTTTGCCGGGCGGCGCCATGTCCGGGTCGTAGTTGGAGGGCACGATGAGGGCGATGGTGACGTCCCTGGGGGCGCCGCCGCTCCTGATCCGCAGGTACTCCTTCAGGTCCCACCAGCTGTCATCTGACCAAATCTGGTAGAGCGCGCCGGGCAGCACCTTCTCCCGGAGCACGTAGCGCACTCCATTGTACCCGAGGGAGGGGATGAGCCCTTTGATGTAGGCCACGTAGCTCTTGTCGAAGTGGTCTTCTCCCACCAGCTTGAGGACCGTTGGCTGTATGCCGGCGTTGCTCACCACCACCGGGGCCCGGTACACGGCATCGCGGGTGATCACGCCGACGGCCCGCCCCTTCTCCACCATGATGCTTTCTGCCCGGGCCCTGGTGACCAGCTTTCCGCCGAGCTCCTCGAATTTCTCGGCCACGATCTCGGTGACGCGGCCGTATCCCCCCAGGGGATAGCCCATGGGCCGGGCCCCGTAGTGGAAAATGCCGGAGACCATGGACATGGGTGTGATGTCCGGCAGGCACTCCTGCATCACCTGGGAGACATAGAAGATATAGCGCTTGAGAGGAAACGGCAGCTCCGGCCGCCGGGCGAACCACTCGGTCATGGTGATATCGTCCAGCTGGTCCAGCTGCTCCGGCGTCCACGACGCCATCTCGGCCATCGCCTGCAGCGCGACATCGCGGTCCTGGCCCTTGAGTCCCCACTGGTCGAACAGGAGGTTGGGGTCCATCCCCTTGTAGTGCTCCATGTCGATCTCGACTTCCTGGGGTGGCTTCCGCGCCTGCTTCCAGGTCATGCCGGAGCGCCGGTAGATGGCCACGATGGGCTTGGCCGAGACCTTCAGCTGGGACTCGATGCCCAGTGCCCGGTAGACGTCGTGGAAGGACCCGCCCTGGACGGCGAACCCGCCGCTGGCCCACCGCTCGCCGTGGGTGCCCTTGAACTCCAGGTCCATCTGCTTCCCGCCCACGCCGGCGTTCTTGTCCAGGAGCAGCACCTTCAGACCCTTCTGGGCCAGAAGGGCAGCGCAACAGGTCCCGCCCGGACCGGCGCCAACTACTATTACGTCGAAGTCCGTTGCCATCTGGTCACCCCCTTCAAGAAAAAGACACCTGTGGCTGGCCGGGTGCACGTCGCCCCGGTGACAGTCGATGAAACGTCATGAACCCCCTGGCGCCGGCGTTCTGACAGGGGGCACCGGCTGACACGGGGGGGCACGGCAGATGCCGTGCCGCAGCTGGTCAAAGCCCCGCTATTCCTGAAGAATAGCCTGCTCTTTGGTCCAGGTGTGGTCCTTGCCGCACGCCGCGCACTTGGGCATCTTGGTTTCCTTGATGGTCGATTTCTCGAACATGCTCTTGGCGCTCAGGACACCCGTGAAGACCAGCTTTCCGGTGTTGGGGCACTTGATCATTACTCTGCCCATTCTGACCCCCCCCTTGAGGTCCCGGGCTGGAGACGGGTGCCGTCGGCCCGGGCCTCGCGTTTTTTGACATTCGATATTTTATCACGCTCCGGCGCGCTCTGACCAGTGGTCCGGGACGCATCCGGCGGAAGGTTGCCGCCTTTGGCGGGCCGCCTTTGGCGGGCCGTGGCTCAAGGTGCTACACTGGTTGAGGTCATTTCGGATTGCCTGGAGGGTGACGTGAACTGCGTGTTGTGCCAGAATCCGATCCGCGACTACGATCCCGCCTTCAACCGCCTGCAGATCGACGAGTCCCGGGCCGTGGACATCTGCCAGGAGTGCGTCGACAGGTTCCTCAAATGGCAGCAGGGAAAGTACGCGCGCCTTTTTCCCACCAATGCCGCCAAGAGGCGCTTCAGGAAGAGCTGACCCGCTACCCGGGCCCATCGGAGCGGTTGGCGCCCGGCCGCTCCAGGACCACCCACCCGTTCTCGGAGAAGATGGTCGTGTACCCCTGCTCAGCCCTCTGGGCCAGGTAGCGCTGAATGTCCTCGTAGCTCTCGTTGGGCCATGGAGACATGCCTTTGCAGGCGATCACGTAGTCCGTCTCCGGCGGGTCGCCCCTGAGCAGGAAGACCTGCTCTCTCCGGGACAGGTGAGGGATGATCCCGTCCTGCGCTGCCACCGAGGCCTCCGCCGGTATGCAGGCCAGCGCCCTGTATCCGCTGGCCTGGTAGTCCTCCTGCCGGTAGAAGCCGGGCCTGGCCAGTGACGAAAGAGGGCTGGCCGGAAGGAGCCCCACGTTGATGGCCAGCACCAGGATGCTGGCCCCGCCCACGACGTACCTGGCCCTCCCCTTACCCACCAATCCGGCCAGCGTCCGCAGGCCGTCGGCCGCAGCCATGGCGACGATAGGCGACAGGGTCGCTGTGTAATGGAACTGCTGGCCCCACATGAGGCTGTTGCTGGCCAGGAAGCGTTCCAGGAATATGGGGACGGTCAGAAGGACCAGCGGTGAGAGGATGGCGAGCAGGGCAAAGGGGCCAAACGTGGCGAAGACGGTCAGGAGTTTCTGCGGCGGGTCAACCAGCGCCTGCAGGACGCCCAGCGGGTCCCGGAGCATGTTCCCCACGACGCTGGTGAGGCCGGTGCCGAACTGACCGTAGTAGGCCCAGTAGCCGAACCCGCTGTCCGGCGGCTGGCAAGCCGGGATGAAGACCTTCATCACCAGGATGAACCATATCGTGCCCGCCAGGATGCTGGCCAGGCCCGGCTTGAGCTGCTTCTGGACCAGCAGGCAGAGCCCGAAGAAGGCCACCAGGATGCCCGTGTCTTCCTTGACCAGAAAGAGGAGCGCGATGCAGCTCCCGTACCATGCCCACCTCCTCCCGTCCATGAAGTAGATGGCGAAGGCCACCAGGGGCACGGCGAACGCCACCTCGTGGAAGTCGAAGGCCACGGCGCGCAGGATCCCCCAGAACAGCGCATGGGCCGCGGCGAAGCAGTAGGCCGGCAGGGGCCCCAGGCGCCTTCGCGCAAACAGGAAAACGGGGACTATGCTCAGCGCGAACAGCACTCCCTGGGCCACCAGGAGCGTGCCGGCGCCCGGGAAGACCCGGTAGAGAGGGGCCAGCACGGCCAGGATGGGGCTGAAATGGTCGCCCAGGATGTTGGGCGTGGGGTCGAACCGGATGGTGGTGGCCGGCGTCTCGAACCGGCTGTAGTGCCAGATGACCTGGTCCACGATGCCGAGGTCATGACCGCCGCTGCCGAAGTGCCAGTGCCTGAGGACAGAGTAGAGGGAGTAGGCCACGGCCGCCGCCGCTACCAGGGCCAGGAGCGGCCAGTGGCGCTGCAGGGCGCCCAGACGCGCACCGATCGCCTCGCCGCACCGGGACCGGATCGGGCCATCGTATGACATGATGTGTCTCTAGACTCTACCAATTCGCGGCAGGGTATTCAAAGACGGCCACTGTCCGCCGCGGGCCCGGGCTGGTATCATGTGAGACAGCCGCACGAAATGCGGGCCGGCGCGACGCCGGGAGAGAGAGGAGCCTGTGCACATGAAGATAACGACGCTTGACGACACCACCAAGGAGACCGTGCGGATGGAGGGCGCCTCCGGTGTCCACAAACAGGTGCCCGTCTCCAAGCAGGATGGCTCTCCGCATTTCAGCTTCCGGGTGTTCTCCTTCGAACCCGGGGGCCATACCCCCTTCCATGCCCATCCCAGCGAGCACGTCAACTACATCATCGAGGGCAGCGGGACCGTGGTGACGGCCAGCGGCGAGGAGCGCCCGATAAAGAAAGGGGACTTCGTCCTCATCCTGCCCAACGAGAAGCACCAGTACCGCAGCAGCGCCACCGGTCACCCCCTGGTCATGATCTGCGCCGTCCCCGTGGAGTACGAGTGATCCGGGCACCGGGCGCGTCGTCGCGCCCGGCGGTGATGGGCAGCGGGCCTCTCCTCGCCTCTAGAGCCGGCCGTTCTGCCGGAACCAGGCGATAGCGTCGAACATGGTGTCCCGCATGGGGCGCGGCCGGAACCCCAGCTCGCGGGTGGCCTTCTCGTGGCTGATGGCGGCGTTGCTGGCAACGATGCGCGCCTCGTCCAGGGTGACCCCCGGCGCCGTGTTCCGGAGCCAGTTGTAGGCCCAGGCGATCCCCGCAATCATCTTCAGCTGCCACACGTGGATCCCGTACAGGCGGCCTCGGGCGCCCGACGCCTCTTGCAGGATCTGCGTCTGCTCCAGCTGGTCGATCGGCTCGCCGGAGAGGATGTAGGCCTCACCCTTTCTCCCCTTCTGCGCCGCGGCGATCTGGGCCGCGGCGATGTCCCGGACGTCCACGAAGTCATAGGCGCCGTTGATGGTGTAGACCCGGCCATCGAACTTGTCGGTGGCCACGTCCAGGAACCACTGGCCCATCTTGGAGGGCTTGTAGTCGTAGGGGCCTATCGCCCCGGTGGGGCAGAGGATCACCGCATCCAGTCCTCTTCTCACCGCCGACAGCACCTCGAGGCTGGCCCTGGCCTTCGACTTGGCGTAGTCGCCGATGACCCTGGCCGGATCGAAGGGACGGCTCTCATCGATGACCGTGCCCTTGGGCGGCTCCGCCAGCGCCTGGATGGAGCTGGTGTGGATCATCCTCTTCACGCCGCACTCCAGGCAGGCCTCGGCCACGTTCCGCGTCCCCTCCAGGTTGACTTCATAGAACCGCTTCATCTTGCGGGGCGAGGTGAAGAGGATGCCGGCCAGGTGGTAGACGAAGTCCGCTCCGGCAAAGGCCCGGACCAGTGAGGCCTTGTCCCGGACGTTGCCGGGCACCTTCTCCACCGCCAGTCCCTCCAGCGAAGAGGTGTCTTCGCCGGGCGGTATGACGGCCTTGACGGTCTCGCCTCGGGACAGAAGCTCGCGAACGAGCACGTTGCCCAGGTGTCCTGTGGCGCCTGTGACCACAACCATGATAGTACCCCCCCAATCCGCTGCCCGCAGACTTGTGGCTTCCGGGGCAGCTTCATGAAATCATATCATTCTTCGACTATGGCCACAACGCGGCTCCAGCCGGCGCTGCCGCCCGCCAGCCTGACCGGGAAGCAGGCCACCTTGAAGCCGAATGGCCGGGGCAGCCGGTCGAGGTTGGCCAGCTTCTCGATGTGGCAGTACTCGTGATCGATGCCGGCGTAGTGGGCGCCCCAGAGCAGGGATGTGTCGCCGGTGCGGGAGAACTCCTCCCTGATGGCCCAGAAGGGCCGGTCCCAGCCCCAGGCTTCTATCCCCATCACCCTGATGCCCTGCTCGATGAGCCACAGGGTGGAGGCCCGGGTCATGCCGCAACCGGCTTCGAAGTACTCGGCCTGCCCCCAGTAGCTGTCGGCCCCGGTCTGGACCATCACAATGTCCCACGGTTTCAGGGTGTACCGGATCCCGGTCAGCGCAGACTGCAGTTCTTCCACAGTG
>CALMBS010000292.1 GCA_937860285.1 uncultured Chloroflexota bacterium | reverse complement strand
GAGTTCGGGGGGATGGACCAGAAGTTCAACTGCCTGGTGGGGCGGGAGCTGCAGGGCATGATGGGCCAGCGGCAGCAGCAGGTGTTCCTGATGCCCCTCCTGGTGGGCACCGACGGCGTGCTGAAGATGAGCAAGAGCCTGGGCAACTACATCGCCGTGGATGAGCCGCCCTACGATATGTACGGCAAGGTGATGTCCATTCCGGACAACCTGATCATGCTGTACTTCGAGCTGCTGACGGACGTGCCCGACCCCGAGCTGGACGAGATGGCGAAGCAGCTGGACGCGAAGACGGAGAACCCGATGGTGCTGAAGAAGCGCCTGGCCCTGGATATCGTAACCCAGTTCCACGACGCCGGCCAGGCGCGCCAGGCGGACGAGCGCTTTGCCCGCGAGGTACAGAAGAAGGAGCTGCCCGCCGATATGCCGGAGCGCAAGATCAGGACCGCGATCAAGAGCGTTTACCGATCCGAGGGCAGGGTGACGGTCTCAGTGCCGGCGCTGCTGGTGGAGGCGCACCTCGTAGCCAGCGCGGGCGAGGCCAGGCGGCTCATCGCCCAGGGCGCCGTGGAGATCGACGGCGAGAAGGTATCCGAGAACGACTGGAAGGCCGCCCCGGGCGCCGTGCTCAAGGTGGGCAAGAGGCGGTTTTGTCGTATAATTATAGACATGAACGCCGGCACCGGTAGCGGCTAGAGACCATGGCCCGTCTTCTTCTGTCGGAGATGAGAAGGCAGGCCACTGGCCTGCTTTATTATTAGCTTTGAAAATGGAGGCATAGCATGCAACTGCGCATACCGGGACCCACGCCCTGCCCAGAGGAAGTGCTGCGCGCCCAGTCCAGGCAGATGATCAACCATCGGGGCAAGGACTTCAGCGTCATCATTCGCAAGGTGACCGAGCAGCTGAAGCGCTGTTTCCAGACGCAGAACGATGTCCTGATCCTGACGGGTTCCGGCACCAGCGGCCTCGAGGCCGCGGTGGTCAACACCCTGTCGCCGGGCGACAGGGTGCTCGGTGTCTCCATCGGCGCCTTCGGCGACCGCTTCGCCGATATCGCCCGGACCTACGGGGCGGACGTGAAGAAGCTGTCCTTCGACTGGGGCGTTCCGGCCGATCCCGATGCCGTGAGGCAGGCGCTCAAGGATGATGCGGGCATCAAGGCGGTGCTGGTGACCCACAACGAGACCTCGACCGGGATCACCAACGACCTCAAGCCGATCGCGGCGGTGGCCAGGGAGTTCGACAAGCTGATCCTGGTAGACGGCGTCAGCAGCGTGGGCTCCATCGATCTCCCGGTTGACGCGTGGCAGTGCGACGTGGTGGTGACTGGCTCGCAGAAGGGCTGGATGACCCCGCCCGGCATGGCCATGGTGAGCATGAGCCAGCGGGCCTGGCAGGCCAACGAGAAGGCGAAGATGCCCCGGTTCTACCTGGACCTGGGGCGGGCCAGGAAGATCTTTGATGAGAAGGGCCAGACGCCCTGGACGCCGGGCATTTCCACGCTCTATGCGCTGGACGTTGGGCTGGATGCTATCGAGAAGGAAGGCTTGCAGAACGTCTTCAGCCGCCATGCCCGGGTGGCCAAGGTGGCCCGGGAGGGCGCCAAGTCTCTGGGGCTGACCCTCTTCGCCAGGGAGTCCCACGCCTCCAACACCGTGACCGCCATCAACGTGCCATCGGGGGTGGACGGCAAGAAGCTGCTGCAGATCCTGCGGGAGGAGCACCAGGTGGTGCTGTCCGGCGGGCAGGCGAAGCTGGAGGGCAAGATCTTCCGCATCGGGCACCTGGGCTGGGTGGCCGAGAGCGATATGAACGTCGTGATGGCCGCCCTCAAGAAGGCGCTCCCGGCGGCGAAGGGGGCATAGCATCCGCCCGGCGCCGGCCGGGGGGTTGAAAGCGCCCGCGGCGGTCCCTAGAATGTGGGCATGATCGGGTCTGTGTCGACTCCACGTGGAATGAGTCAGAAGAGGTAGGGTCACATGAAGGTCCTGGTTGCCGATCCAGTTGCCCCCGAAGGGGTGGAGATCCTCAAGAAGCACGCGGAGGTGGACGTGAAGACCGGCCTCAAGCCGGAGGAGCTGGCGGCCATCATCGGGGACTACGAGGGCCTGATGGTCCGCAGCGAGACCAAGGTCACGGCCAGGATCATCGAGGCCGGACGGAAGCTCCAGGTCATCGCCCGCGCCGGAGTGGGGATCGACAACATCGACGTGGAGGCCGCCACGCAGAGGGGGATCGTGGTGGTCAACGCCCCCACGGCCAATACCATGGCCGCTGCGGAGCACACCATTGCCCTGATGATGGCCCTGGCCCGGAACATACCCCAGGCCCACGAGAGCCTGAGGGAGGGCGCCTGGAAGCGGCAGAGCTTCGTCGGCGTGGAGGTGCGGAACAAGACCCTGGGCATCGTGGGGCTGGGGAACGTCGGGTCAGAGGTGGCCCGCCGTGTCCAGGGATTCCACATGAGAGTGCTCGGCTTCGACCCGTACGTTTCGCCCCAGTACGCCCGCAACCTGCACGTGGAGCTGGTCACCCTGGAGCAGATCTTCCGGGAGGCGGATTTCATCACCCTGCACGTCCCGCTCACCCCGCAGTCCCGCAACATGATAGGCCCCAAGGAGCTGGCCATCATGAAGCCCAGCGTCAGGATCATCAACTGCGCCCGCGGCGGACTCATCGACGAGCAGGCCCTGGACCAGGCCCTCCGGGAGGGCAAGGTGGCCGGGGCCGCCCTGGATGTCTTCGCCCAGGAGCCGCCCAGGGAATGCCCCCTGCTGAAGAACGAGAAGGTCATCGTCACCCCGCATTTGGGGGCCTCTACCCACGAGGCGCAGGCGAATGTGGCCATCGACGCCGCGGAGCAGATAGTGTCAGTGCTCAACGGTCAGCCGGTGCGGTACGCCGTCAACGCGCCGCTCATCTCAGCGGAGATGATGCCCATACTGGCGCCCTTCCTGAAAGTGGCCACGGCGGTGGGCCGGATGATCGCCCAGCTGGCCGAGGGCCAGATGAGCAGCATCGACATCGGCTACGAGGGAGAGATTGCCAAGTACGACCTCACGGCCCTGAAGGCGGCCGTCATCGGCGGGCTGCTGCAGGAGATCAGCGAGGAACGCATCAACGTGGTCAACGCGAACCTGGTAGCCAGGCGGCGGGGCCTGCGGGTGGCCGAGCACAAGGACACCGCCTGCGAGAACTACACCAGCCTGATCACCGTGGCCGTCACCACCACCGCGGGGGTGACCACCTCCGCCGGCACCATGCTCCGCGGCGAGCTGCACATCGTCAGGGTCAACGACTACTGGATCGACATCGTCCCCAAGGGCGACTACTTCCTGTTCAGCGACCACCGCGACCGGCCGGGGCTCATCGGGGCGGTGGGCAACGTCACGGGCAGCGCCGACATCAATGTGAGCTCCATGCAGCTGGCCCGGCTCAAGCCCCGCGGCCAGGCGCTGATGGTGCTGGAGCTGGACGAGCCGCTAAACGAGGACCAGATCAAGCAGATCCTGGCCATCCCCGACGTCTACACGGCCAAGCTGGTCGAGCTGTAGCCCCCGGTGCCGCTGGCACCGGGGCCACGATCAGGGCGGGCGGACCGGAGTCTCACCTGGCCCAGAGCTCTATGGCCCGGTAGATGAAGTAGGCCCCGAACCCCACCAGGGTCAGGCCGCAGACCACCGATATCCCCCGCTGCACCGAGTCGGTCAGGAAGCGCCTGAGGAAGAACACGAAGCAGCTGATGAACAGCAGCCAGGCGGCATCGAACAGCCAATGGATGCCGCCGGTGACTATCATCCATCCTCCGCCGAAAGCCCTGGCCCCCGCCACGATGGTGACCCCCACGGTGGCCCACCACAGGAAGAAGTAGGGGCTGGCGGTGCTGGTGGCGATGCCGGCGACTATGGCATTCTTGTGGGTGCCTTCCTGTTTCGCGTCCACGGACACCGGCCGGGCCTTGAAGACACCCACTGACAGCCAGATCAGCAGCAGCCCCCCGGCCAGGCCCAGGCCGATCTGGACCCCGTCGCTCTTCAGGAACGCGGAGACGCCGAAATAGATAATGGCCATGAGCGGCCATTCCACGATGGCATGGCCGATAGCCATCATGAGGCCGGCCCACTTGCTCTGCGCTCCCCTCGAGATGACCACGGCGGTGACCGGGCCGGGCATCATCACCCCGCTGGCGGATATGCCTATCACCCACAGCAGGAACACCGGCAATGTCGACGGGGCGGTGGTATCCATGGTCCGGCCTCAGAATCTCCTGGCGCCGCCGGGGCTGCCCGACAGCCTAGAGCGAACGCCCTACGGCTTCGGCAATCGGCTTCAGCTCCCTCATCAGGCGGGCGAAATCGGAGGGGGTCAGGGATTGGAGGCCGTCCACCAGGGCCTCCTTGGGGTTGGGGTGCACCTCGATCAGCAGCCCGTCCGCGCCGGCGGCCACCGCGGCCTTGGCCAGCGCCGGCACGTAGCTGTAGTGCCCCGCGGCGTGGCTGGGGTCAGCGATCACCGGCAGGTGGGTGAATCTCTTGATCACCGGTATGGAGCAGATATCCAGCGAGAACCGGGTGCTGTCCTCAAAGGTCCTGATCCCCCGCTCGCACAGGACCACCTGGCTGTTCCCCTCGGCCAGCAGGTAGTCGGCGGCGGTGAGCCATTCGGTGACGGTGCAGGAGAAGCCCCTCTTCAGGATGACCGGGTGCCGGCTCTTGCCGATCTTGGTCAGCAGGGCGTAGTTCTGCATGTTGCGGGCGCCGACCTGGAGGATGTCGGCGCACCTGGCCACCA
>CALMBS010000291.1 GCA_937860285.1 uncultured Chloroflexota bacterium | reverse complement strand
GTTCTTCGGGCAAGTATCTGACGAATGCTGGAACGACTGGAAGTGGCATTTTCGCCATCGCATCAGCTCTGTCGATGAGCTGATACGACATATCCCTCTATCGGCCAAGGATCAGGAACAGATCCGGCTGGTCACCACCAAGTATCCCCTTTCGGTAACGCCCTACTACTTTTCCCTCATTGACTGGGCCAACCCGGACGACCCCGTCCGCATCCAGGCCATACCGTCCTTCAAGGAGATCGGACTGGCCGGAATGGGCATGGAAGACCCTCTGGACGAGCGAGGGCACTCGCCTGTCCCGGGCCTGGTGCACCGGTACCCGGACAGGGCACTCATGGTCCTCACCGATATCTGTCCCATGCTGTGCCGTCACTGCACCCGGAAAAGGGAATGGCGGCACGGAGGATGGGTGCACAGCCCCGAGGAAATCGAGCGCATGCTCGACTACATTCGCCGGACCGATGTGGTCCGCGACGTGATCATCTCCGGCGGCGACCCCCTGACCCTCTCGGCGCGGCGCCTGGAAGAGGTGCTCTCCGGCCTGAGGCAGATCAAGCACGTGGAGATGATCCGCATCGGGAGCCGCTTCCCGGTGGTGCTGCCGCAGCGCATCGATGATGAGCTGTGCTCCATGCTTTCCAAGTATGGGCCCATATGGCTCAATACCCATTTCAACCACCCCCGCGAGATCACGCCGGAGGCGGCCCAGGCCTGCGACAGGCTGCTGCGGGCCGGCATTCCGGTGAACAACCAGAGCGTGCTGCTGCGCGGCGTCAACGACACGGCGGAAACCCAGCTGAAGCTGTGCCGTGAGCTTCTCAGGATCAAGGTGCGCCCCTACTACCTCTTCCAGTGCGACGAGGTGCAGGGCACCGAGCACCTGCGGACTCCGGTGGAATCCGGAATCAAGATCATTGAGGGCATGCGCGGCCACACCTCCGGATTGGCCGTGCCGACGTTCGTCATCGACCTGCCCCAGGGTGGCGGCAAGGTGCCGCTGCAGCCGAACTACGTGGTCCTCCAGACATCGGAGGAGCTCCTGATAAGGAACTACCAGGGACGGCTGTTCCAGTACCGGAACCCCAAGGGACCGAAGTCAGCCACGGGCAAGTCAAACGGGCAGAACGGGCGCCGCAACGGCAACACCAACCAGCTGGCCTTCCCCAGCCTGGCGACAACCGCGAAAGCGGCCACCAGTAGCTCGCCCTAATTACATAGGTCACGGAGACGAGGAGACGGTCTCAACGTCACGGGGCAGTGCCCCGTGACGGATGGTGAGTTGCGCATAGAGATGAGAATAGGCCTGACGTACGATCTGAAAGAACGGGTGCCGGAGCCCCAGGGCCGCCCGGAAGACGCCCTCGAGGAATACGACTCCATGGAGACGGTGGAGGCCATCGCCAAAGCCATCGAAGGCCGGGGCCACGCCGCCGTCAGGCTGGGGGGCGGCCGGGACTTCCTGAACCGCATCCTGGCGGAGAAGGTGGACCTGGTGTTCAACATAGCCGAAGGACTGGGGAACTTCCGCAGCCGGGAGGCCCAGGTGCCGTCGGTCCTGGAGATGCTGGGCGTGCCGTACTCGGGCTCGGACCCGCTGTGCCTGGCCCTGACGCTGGAGAAGCCGCTGGCCAAGAGGCTGGTGTCCTTCGCCGGAGTGGCCACGCCGAAATGGATGGTGATCCGGGACGCCGCGCAGCTCGCCGAGGCAGACTGGGGAGTGTTCCCGCTGCCGGCCTTCGCCAAGC
The DNA here is from genome assembly GCA_937860285.1 of uncultured Chloroflexota bacterium. Lineage (GTDB taxonomy): Bacteria > Chloroflexota > Dehalococcoidia > UBA2247 > RBG-13-53-26 > JAFGCL01. Next base: position 23,280 of record CALMBS010000291.1, on the reverse strand, counting down.
CAGCCCACGAAGGTTCCAGCAAGGGCATCCGGGTGACGTCCCGGCTGAAGAGCACGCCGCAGATTGTCGAAGCCGTGAAGGGGCTGCTGGAGCACTACCGGCAGCCGGTGATGGTGGAAGAGTTCATAGACGGAGACGAGGTCACGGTCGGCCTGGTGGGGAACTCCCCGCCCCGGGTGGTGGGGATCATGCGCGTGCTTCCCCGCCGGAAGACGGACCACTTCGTCTACTCCCTGGAGGTGAAGAGGGACTGGGAGTCCCTCCTGACTTACGAATGCCCCGCCCAGCTGGCTACAGGGGTTCTCCAGGACATAGTCGACTACAGCCTGAGGGCCTTCGAGGCCCTGGGCTGCCGGGATTTCGCCAGGATGGATTTCAGGATCAGTCCGGATGGGATACCGTACTTCCTCGAGGTCAACCCCCTCCCCGGACTGAATCCAAAATCGGGCGATCTGCCCATCATGGCCAGAAAGGTGGGATGGACCTATGAAGACCTCATCTCGGCCGTCCTCGACGCGGCCCTCCAGAGGCTCGGCGCCAAAGCGCAAGATAGCCATCGTATACAATGAGCCGGTGCCGGGCATCTACGACGAGATCGGCGAGCAGAAGGCCATCCTCTCCATCCTGGAAGGCGTGGTAGCCGCCCACCAGTCGCTGGAAGAGCTGGGATACGAGGTAGTCAGGGTGCCCCTTCTGCCCCCCATCGAGGAAGCCCGCGAGACCCTCAAGGCCCTGGACACGGACCTGGTGTTCAACCTCTTCGAGGGCTTCGACACCCGGCCGAAGACGGAGGCCGCCGTGGCCGGCATGATGGCCGAGATGGGGTTCAGGTACACGGGGTGCTCCAGCGCCGCGCTGGCCCTGGGGCTGGACAAGGCCAAGGCCAAGGACCTCATGAGGGCGCACGGGATCCCCACCCCCGAACACCAGAAGCTGACCCCCGAGACCGTGGACAGCTTCCAGCTGAGGTTCCCCTGCATCGTCAAGCCCAGCGGGCAGGACGCCAGCCACGGCCTCTCCGCCAACAGCGTGGTCAGCGACCAGCCCTCCCTGGAGCGCCAAGTGGCCATGGTCAGCCGGTCCTTCGGGGGTGACGCCCTGGTGGAGGAGTTCGTCGACGGGCGGGAGTTCAATGTCACCGTGATGGGCCACCGGAAGCTGGCGGTCCTGCCCATATCAGAGATACTGTACGACCTGCCGCCCGGGGTGCCGCGGGTCCTGACCTATGCCGCCAAGTGGGAGGAGGACACCTTCTACTTCAATCGCACCAAGGTGGCCTGCCCGGCCGAGATCAACCTGGAGCAGAGCGCCATGCTCTACCGCACGGCGGAGGCCGTCTTCAGGCTGCTGGTGAAGCGCGGTTACGCCCGCGTCGACATGAGGCTGGGCGAAGACGGGATCCCGCAGGTTCTGGAGGCCAATCCCAACCCGGACATCACCCCGGGGTCGGGCGCGGCCCGCCAGGCGGCCGCCGCCGGCATGACCTACACCCAGTTCGTCGACAGGCTGTTGTCCATGGCCATGCGCAAGTCAGCTGTATGAAGACCAGGGTCAGGCCCATGATCGCCAGGGACAAGCCGGCGATCATGGACATACTGCGCAGCGTCCGCGAGTTCACCCCCGAAGAAGTGACCGTGGCCGAGGAGTTGCTGGACGCCTACCTGGAGGCGCCTGTCGCCTCGGGATACCTGGTATTCGTGGCCGAGGTCAACGCCGTGGTCACGGGCTACATCTGCTACGGCCCGACGCCTCTGACGAAAGGCACCTGGGACGTCTACTGGATAGCGGTGGACCCCGGCGGACAGGGCCAGGGCGTCGGCCGGGCCCTGATGGCCTTCACCGAGCGCAGGATTAAGAGAAGCCGGGGGCGGCTCATATTGGTGGAGACCGCAGGGCGCCCGGACTATGCCAAGACCAGGCGGTTCTACCAGTCCCTCGACTATCGTGAGGCCGGCCGGATCGCCGATTTCTACTCGCCAGGGGACGACAAGCTCATCCTGGAGAAACGCCTCTAGTCCGCGGCCGCCGCGGGCCCGGCGCACCTCCGCCGGCCGGATCAGTGAGGCCACCTTTTGCACGCGGCGATTCCCGTGCTATAATGAAACGTTTGAAAGAATAAACGGAGTAGAAGGTGGAGACAGAAAAGAAGAGCGCGATCATCGAGCAGTTCCGGTCCAATGAGAAGGACACTGGCTCGACAGAGGTCCAGGTGGCCATCCTCACTGAGAGAATCAATCGCTTGACGGAGCACATGAAGCTGCACAAGCATGATTTCCACTCTCAGCGGGGGCTCCTGATGCTGGTAGGGCAGCGGCGCAGACTCCTGGCGCACCTGAGACGGCGCAAGGTGGCGCGCTATCAGGCGCTCATAGCCAAGCTCGGCCTGCGGAGATAGGCCCTTCTCGGCCAGTCCTTTCAGGATCATCCCCACGGACACTCCAACAGGAGGCTGGTTATCTATGCTACACAAGGTTGAGACCGCAATTGGCGACAAGCCGCTCATTGTCAAGACCGGTGAGCTGGCCATGCAGGCCGGCAGCGCTGTCACCGTCAGCTACGGCGACACCGTCATTCTGGCCACGGCCTGCATGGAGAAGCATCCCAACCCGAATGTCGATTTCCTGCCGCTGACCATCGACTACGAGGAGAAGCTGTATGCGGCCGGCAAGATCCCGGGGAGCTTCTTCCGCAGGGAAGGCCGCCCCGGCCAGCAGGCAGTGCTGGCCAGCCGGCTGGCGGACCGGCCCCTGCGGCCGCTCTTCCCCAAGGGGTTCCGCAACGAGACGCAGATCATCATCACCGTGCTGTCCGCGGACCAGGAAAACTCGCCGGACGTGCTGGGCCTGGTGGGTGCCTCTGCGGCGCTGTCCATGTCCGAGATACCCTTTGACGGGCCCGTCGGCGCCGTCCGCCTGGGCTACAGCAACGACAAGTACCTGATCAATCCCACCTTCACCGAGCTACAGGAGAGCCTGCTCGACCTGGTCGTGGTCAGCACCGTGGACAAGGTGGCCATGGTGGAGGCCGGCGCCAGGGAGGCCGACGAGAAGATCATCATGGAGGGCATCAAGCTCGGCCATCACATAAACCAGGACCTCATCGCCATGCAGCAGGAGCTGGTCCGCCTGTGCGGCAAGCCCAAGGCAGAGTTCAAGCCGGCCGCCCTGAGCTTCGGCCTGGAGGAGGAGATCACCGCCGCCCTCGGCGACCGGGTATCCAGGCTGATACCGCAGGGGAGGCTGGAGAGGGACGCGGCCATCGCCGCCCTGGAAGAAGAGCTGGTAGCGACCTTCGGCGAGCAGTACCCCAAGAACGAGATCATCTCCGTGCTGGAATCCAAGGTGAAGGCGGAGATCAGGTCCGCCATCATGCAGAGAGGGCTGCGCCCCGACGGGCGGGCCATCACCGAGATCCGCCCGTTGAGCTGCGCGGTGGGGCTGCTCCCCCGCACCCACGGCTCGGGCCTGTTTACCAGGGGCCTGACGCAGGTGCTCAATATCGCCACCCTGGGCTCCGCGCGGGAGGAACAGAAGCTGGACGGCCTCACCCTGGAGGAGAGCCGGCGCTTCATGCATCACTACAACTTCCCGCCCTATTCGACCGGAGAGGTCAAGCGCATGGGCTCGCCGGGGCGGCGCGAGGTAGGTCATGGCGCCCTGGTGGAGAGGGCCCTCACCCCGGTCGTTCCGGGCGAGGACGAGTTCCCGTACACCATCCGGCTGGTCTCCGAGGTGCTCAGCTCCAACGGCAGCACCTCCATGGGCAGTGTCTGCGCCTCTACGCTGTCACTGATGGACGCGGGCGTTCCTATCAAGGCCCCGGTGGCGGGCATAGCCATGGGCCTCGTAACGGCGGAGGACGGGAGGTTCCACGTCCTCACCGACCTGGAGGGCCAGGAGGACTTCTACGGCGACATGGACTTCAAGGTGGCCGGCACTGCTTCCGGAGTGACTGCCGTCCAGCTGGATACCAAGCTCAAGGGGCTGACTTTTGAGATACTGGAGAAGGCGCTCTCGGACGCCCACGACGCCCGGATGAAGGTCCTGGCAGTGATACAGGAGACCCTCGCCGCCAGCCGCCCGGAGCTCTCCCGGTATGCGCCGCGGATGATCAAGATCAGCATCAATCCCAGCAAGATAGGCGCCGTCATCGGCCCCGGAGGGAAGACCATCAGGTCCATTGTGGAGCAGACGAAGGCCACCATTGACATCGAGGACGATGGGACCGTTCTCATCGGGTCGGTGGACCCCGAGGCGGCCCAGAAGGCCATAGCCATGGTGGAGAGCCTGGCCCGGGACGTGGAGATCAACAGCGTCTACACCGGGAAGGTGATCAAGATACTGCCCTTCGGCTGCGTGGTGGAGATAATGCCGGGCAAAGAGGGCCTGGTGCACATAAGCGAGCTGGCCGACTACCGGGTCCCCAGCGTCGAGGACGTGGTCAAGCTGGGCGATGAGATCATGGTCATGGTTACCGACGTCGACCGCACGGGCAAGGTGAGCCTGTCTCGGAAGGCCGTCTTCCAGTCCCAGGGGGCCGGCGGTGCCGCCCCGGGCAACCAGGAAGCCGGCGCGGCTGCGCCGGCGCCGCGGCCCCACACCCCCCGGAGACATCCCGAGGGCCCGCGGGGCGACAGAAGGCCTTCCGAGGGCCGCCCCCACAGCCGCGGCGGCCGGGGAGGTGACTTCGGCCGCCCGCCAAAGCACACCTAGAAGCTATTCCTGGAGGAGTGAGGGCCATGTCCGCACCGATCAAAGTCGTAGTCCACGGCGCCCTGGGCAAGGTGGGGAGAGAGGTAGTGAGCGCCGCCTGCCAGGACCCCGGTCTCGAGCCGGTCGGGGCGGTAGACGCCAGAGCCAGTGCAGATGCCCTGCCGCTGCCGGTGGGGACGGGAAGCATACCGCTGTCCCGTGACCTGGAGGCCATCCTCAAGAAGACCTCGCCCGGCGTCATCGTGGATTTCACCGTCGCCGAGGCCAGCCTGGAGATGATCAGGGTGGCCGCGAAGCACAAGGTCAACCTGGTCATCGGCACCACGGGGTTCTCGCCGCAGAACCTGGAGGAGATCGATCGGCTGGCCAGGGAGAACGGGGTGGGGGCCGTGCTGGCCTCCAACTTCGCCCTGGGGGCGGTGATGATGATACACCTGGCCAGGATCGCCGCCAGGTATTTCGACAACGTGGAGATCATCGAGTTGCACCACGACCAGAAGCTGGACGCCCCGTCGGGGACCGCCGTCTCCACCGCCAGGGCCATCGCCGAGGTCCGCGGGAGGGCCTTCGTCTACCCCCGGGTGCAGAAGGAGACGGTGGCCGGGGCCAGGGGGGCCGAGATGCAGGGCGTGGCCCTTCACAGCGTGCGCCTGCCCGGGCTCATGGCCCACCAGGAGGTGGTCTTCGGCACGTCGGGGCAGACGCTCACCATACGGCACGACACCATCAACCGGGAGTGCTACATGCCCGGAGTGGTCACGGCCGTCAAGAAGGTGGTGGAGCTCAAGGGTCTGACCGTCGGCCTGGACAGGCTGCTGGGGCTGGAGTAGCGAGGTCAAAGAGGACATGAAAGGCACGAATGTCGCCATAGTCGGCGCCACCGGAATGGTGGGGCAGGAGTTCATCAAGGTGCTGGGTCAGCGGGGTTTCCCCGCGGACTCCATCAGGCTGTACGCCTCCGACCGCTCTCACGGCCGGAAGGTGAAGGTGCGGGGAGAGGAGATCGAGGTGAGGGAGACCACGCCGGACTCCTTCAAAGGCATCGACATTGCCCTCTTCTCCGCCGGCGCCGACATCAGCAAGCAGTTCTCCCCCATCGCGGCGAAGGCCGGGGCGGTGGTGGTAGACAACAGCGCGGCCTTCAGGATGGACCCGGAGGTCCCCCTGGTGGTACCGGAGGTCAATCCGGAGGACATCGGCAAGCACAAGGGCATCATCGCCAACCCGAACTGCTCCACCATCCAGATGGTGGTGGCCCTGTATCCCCTGCACCGGGCCAACCCCATCAAGCGCGTCACGGTGGCCACCTATCAGTCGGTGTCCGGCACGGGACTGGCGGCCGTGGATGAGCTGACCGGCCAGGCGCGGCTGGTGCTCGAGGGGAAGCCGGCCGTGCCCAGGGTCTACCCATACCAGATCGCCTTCAACGTTCTGCCGGACATCGACGTCTTCCTGGAGAACGGGTATACCAAGGAAGAGTGGAAGATGGTGGAGGAGACCCACAAGATCATGCACGCGCCGGACATCGCGGTGTCGGCCACCTGCGTGCGGGTGCCGGTGGTGATCGCGCACAGCGAAGCCATCCAGGTGGAGTTCACCAGCCCCATGGCCCCGGCGGAGGCCAGGCGAATCCTGTCGAAGGCCCCGGGCGTGACCGTGATGGACGATCCCTCCGGGAGGGTCTACCCCCACCCGGTGATGGCCGCCGGCCGGGACGATGTGTTCGTGGGCCGGATCCGGAAGGACGCCTCGCATCCCAACGGCCTGGTGTTGTGGGTGGTCAGCGACAACATCCGCAAGGGCGCCGCCCTCAACGCCGTCCAGATCGCCGAGAGACTGGTCCAGAAGTAGCCTTTTCGCGATAGTCGCGGGTACCTGCGGGCGCGGCAAGGAGTGGAGGAAGATGGCAAAGATCGGCAGACTCATAACGGCCATGGTGACCCCCTTCAACGCCAGGGGAGAGGTGGACTACAAGCAGGCGCAGAAGCTGGCCAGGGCCCTGATCGATTCCGGCAGCGACGGCCTGGTGGTCACCGGCACCACCGGCGAGCGTCCCACGGTGACCGACGACGAGCAGCTCAAGCTCTTCGCTGCGGTCAGGGAGGCCATCGGGAAGAAGGGGACCATCATCGCCGGCACCGGCGGCAACTGCACCCGGGAGAGCATCAAGATCACCCGGGAGGCAGAGAAGCTGGGGGTCGATGCCGCCCTTCTCATAGTGCCCTACTACAACAAGCCCACCCAGGAGGGCATGTACCAGCATTTTGCGGCCATCGCGGAGAACACCGCCCTGCCCTGCATCCTCTACAACGTGCCGGCGCGGACGGTGACCAACCTGGCCCCGGAGACGGCCCTGCGCCTGAGCCGGATCAAGAATATCGTGGGCATAAAGGAAGCCAGCGGGAACATGGAGCAGGTGGCCAAGATCATCCAGGGAGCGCCGAAGGGCTTCCTGGTGTGGAGCGGCAATGACGGCGACACCTTCCCCGTCCTGGCCATGGGCGGCTACGGCATCATCAGCGTGGCCTCCCACCTGGTCGGGAAGCAGATCAAGCAGATGATCGAGCTCACTCTGAAGGGCGACGTCAAGGGGGCCGCGGCCATACACCTGGACCTGCTGCCGCTGATAAACGCGCTCTTCATCGTCTCCAACCCCATACCGGTCAAGCACGCCTTGAACTGCGTCGGCTTCCGCGTGGGCCCGCCCAGGCTGCCGCTCACCGAGCCGGATGACAAGAGCAAGGCGGCCATTGAGGCCACCCTGAAGAAGTACCACATCGACCTGCCGGTCTAGGCAGCAAGAACGCGCGAAAGCGCGGAGCCGCGCAGTGCGCACATAATCCAAGGAGGATGATCTTGAAGAAAAGACCCGTAAAGGTGATTGCCTGGTTCGACGAAATCGGCAAGGAGAACATCCCCATCGCCGGCGGCAAGGGCGCCAACCTGGGAGAGCTGACCCGGAACAAGGTACCGGTCCCCCCCGGCTTCATCGTGACCGCCGACGCCTATTTCCAGTTCCTGCGGGAAGCGGAGCTGACGGACCGGCTGCGGGCCTATCTGAACTCCCTCAACCCCAAGGACACCAAGATGCTCCAGGACACCGCCTTCGAGGTCATGCAGCTGATCACCCAGGCCGAGATGCCCAAGCGCATGGCCGACGAGATAAGGAAGGCCTACCAGAAGATGGGCCAGGGGCTGGTGGCGGTGAGGTCCTCGGCGACCGCCGAAGACCTGCCGGAGGCCTCCTTCGCCGGCCAGCAGAGCACCTACCTCAACGTCCAGGGGATGGCCAACGTGGTGGAGGCCGTCCAGAAGTGCTGGGCGTCACTCTTCGAGGCCAGGGCCATTTTCTACCGGAACGAGCAGAAGTTCGATCACTTCAAGGTCGGCATCGCGGTGGTGGTGCAGCGCATGGTGCAGTCGGAGATATCCGGCGTGGCCTTCACGGCCGAGCCGTTGAGCAGTGATGACAAGAAGATCGTCATCGAAGCCGCCTACGGACTGGGAGAGATGGTCGTCTCGGGCGAGCTGACCCCCGACCTCTACCTCCTGGACAAGGACTCGCTGAAGCTGGTGGAGAAGAAGGTGGCCACGCAGGAGTGGCAGCTGGTCCGCAACCCGGACACCAGGGACAAGAAGCGGAAGAACATCAAGGTGCCCATACCGGCCAAGGACCAGAGCCGCCAGAAGCTGACCAACAAGGACATCACGGCCTTGGCCCAGATCGCCAAGCGGATCGAGGAGCTGTACCAGTGCCCGCAGGACATCGAGTGGGCCAAGGACGGCAAGAACATCTACATCGTGCAGACCCGTCCCATCACCACCCTGAAGCCGCCCAAGGACGGCCCGGCGGAGGAGATCAAGGGCGTCGAGATCCTGAGCGGCCTGCCGGCCAGCCCGGGGGCGGCGGCGGGCAGGACGGAGATCATCCTGCACCCCTCCGAGATCGTCAACCTGAAGGAGGGGGAGATCCTGGTGGCCGAGATGACCACGCCCGACTTCGTGCCGGCCATGAAGCGCTCCGCGGCCATCGTCACCGACCGCGGCGGCCGCACCTGCCACGCGGCCATCGTCAGCCGCGAGCTGGGCGTGCCCTGCGTGGTGGGCACCAGCAACGCCACCAAGGTGCTCAAGGAGAAGCAGCTGGTCACCGTCGACGGCTTCCAGGGCAAGGTCTTCAAAGGCAAGGTGATCAGCGAGCAGAAGATCGAAGCCCCCACGGTGCTCAAGCCGCGCATCAAGACCACCACCAGGCTGTACGTGAACCTGGCCGACCCGGACCTGGCCGAGAGAGTGGCCGCCCGCGACGTGGACGGCGTGGGCCTGCTCCGGGCGGAGTTCATGATCGCCAATATCGGCGAGCACCCCCGGTACATGATCGAGCAGAAGCGGGGCCATGTCTTCCAGGACAAGCTGTCCGAGGGCCTGCACACCTTCGCCAAGGCCTTCAACCCGCGGCCGGTGGTGTACCGCATGACCGACTTCAAGACCAACGAGTACCGCAACCTGAAGGGCGGCGAGAAGTACGAGGAGGTCGAGGAGAACCCCATGCTGGGCTACCGCGGCTGCTCCCGCTACGTCCGGGAGCTGGATATATTCAAGCTGGAAGTGGAGGCCATCAAGAAGGTCCGCGAGAGCTACACCAACCTGTGGGTCATGATCCCCTTCGTCCGCACGGTCAAAGCCATGGAGGAGGCCAGGGATGCCCTGGCTGCTCTGGGGCTGGCCCGGTCGGCCGACTTCAAGCTGTGGATGATGACAGAGGTGCCGTCCAACATCATACTGATGAACAAGTTCATCGACGTCGGCATTGACGGTATCTCCATCGGCTCCAACGACCTGACCCAGCTGACGCTGGGGGTCGACAGGGACAGTCCGAAGCTGGCGGACGTCTTCGACGAGCGTGACGAGGCGGTGCTCTGGTCCCTGGAGAGGGCCATCAGCATCACCAACCGGCGGCGGGTCACCTCCTCCATATGCGGGCAGGCGCCGTCCGTCTACCCCGAGCTGACCGCCAAGCTGGTCGGCTGGGGCATCAACTCGGTCTCGGTGAACCCGGACATGATTGAGCACACCAGGGGGGTTATCGCCCGGGTGGAGGAAGACCTGGGCATGCATTCTCCCAGCAGCTAGGTCCGGAATCGCCCGGGCAAATGGCCAGTGGTGGATCGACCGCATCAGAAGATACGTTCCTGGCTCGAGCAGAAGGAGGAGGGGCTGTCTCCCTTCGCCGCCAGGAGCCGGCTGTCCCGGGGAAGGCTTAGTCCCGAGGAGCCTTCCCCGACCCGCACGGCTTTCCAGCGCGATCGCGATCGCATCATTCACTGCAAGGCCTTTCGCCGGCTGAAGCACAAGACCCAGGTGTTCATCGCCCCTCCGGGCGATCACTACGTGACCCGGCTGACCCATACCCTTGAGGTATCGCAAATTGCCCGCTCCATAGCCAGGGGATTGAACTTGAACGAAGACCTGACGGAGGCCATAGCCCTCGGGCATGACCTGGGGCATACGCCCTTCGGGCACGTTGGAGAGGATGTCCTGAACGAGATTTCGCCGTACGGCTTCCGCCACAACGAGCAGAGCCTGCGCGTGGTGGACCAGATCGAGAACGGGGGCCAGGGCCTGAACCTCACCTTCGAAACCAGGGAGGGCATCGCCAAGCACTCCAAGTCCAGGTCCGGGATCTTCGGGGAGGGATGGGAGCGGGTGGGGACCCTGGAGGGCCAGATCGTCAAGATCTCCGATGTCATAGCCTATATCAACCACGACGTGGACGATGCCCTGCGCGCCGGAGTCATAGCCGAGGGGGACCTTCCGGCAAAGGCCGTTTCCGTCATGGGCTCGTCGCACTCCCAGCGCATCGACTCCATTGTCTGCGACATCCTGGACACCTCGTGGGACGCCAGGGGGGAGGGCTTGACAAGCAGGGGGCAAGAGCCGATTATTGGCGTGAGCCCCTCCGTCAACGAGGCCATGAATGCTCTCAGGGATTTCCTGTTCGAGAGAGTATACGATTGCGAGCTGGTCAACCGGGAGGCGGATGTGGCCAGGCTGGTCGTGCGCCGTCTCTACGACCACTTCATGGGACACGAGGCCCAGCTGCCCGGCGAGCTCAGGCTGTCCGTTGATCCGCTGGGCCGGCGGGTGGTGGACTATGTGGCGGGGATGACTGACCAGTATGCCCTCCAGATGGCCCAGGGGCTGGGGCTGCTCGCCTGAGGAATCAGGCGCTGGACTGGTCAAACCGATTACCATCCTGAACCAAACCGCTATGACGATATTCGTTGATGAGGGAGAGGGAGGTCCGCGGCTTCATGGACACCGTCGATGAGATAAAGCAGAGGCTGGACATCGTACAGGTGATCTCCGGCTACCTGCCCGACCTCAAGAAGAGCGGGCGGAACTTCAAGGCCGTGTGCCCCTTCCACTCGGAGAAGACCCCCTCCTTCTTCGTCTTCCCGGAACGGCAGAGCTGGCACTGTTTCGGGGCCTGCGGGACCGGCGGAGACCTGTTCGCCTTCGTGATGCGCAAGGAAGGGGTGGATTTCAAGGACGCCCTCGCCATCCTGGCCGAGAAGGCCGGCGTTACGCTGGTGCAGCGCCAGCCGGAGGAGGGCCAGTCCGAGGCCGGCCGGCTCAGGCAGATCAACGAGGCCGCCGCGGAGCACTTCCACCACCTGCTCTTCCACTCGGCCGGCGGCCAGCGTACCCGGGACTACCTGGCCCGGCGGGGCGTCACCGAGCCGACAATGCGCCGGTTCCAGCTGGGCTACAGCCAGGACAGCTGGGACTCGCTGCGCCAGGAGATGCTGAAGAGGGGCTATCGCGAGAGCGAGCTCCTGGCGGCGGGGCTGCTGGTGCAGAAGGAGAAGGAAGGCAGCTACGACCGCTTCCGGCAGCGGCTGATGTTTCCCATCAGGGACGCCGCCGGGAAGGTTATCGGGTTCGGCGCCAGGGCGCTGGATGACTCGCTGCCCAAGTACCTCAACTCCCCTCAGACGCTGATATTCGACAAGAGCGGCAGCCTGTACGCCATCGACTTCGCCAGGGCGGCCATCCGGAAGGAGAACCTGGCGGTGGTGGTGGAGGGCTACATGGATGTCATCGTGGCCCACCAAAACGGGTTCGCCAACGTGGTAGCCTCGCTGGGGACGGCCCTCACCGAGAAACACGTGGGGGTGGTCAAGAAGCTCACCAACCGCCTGGTGCTGGCGCTGGACGCCGACGCCGCCGGCGAGATGGCGACGCTGCGGGGAATCGAGGTGGCCAGCCACACCTTCGACCAGAAGGTGGTGCCCGTGCCGACATCGGCCGGCCTGGTGAAGTACGAGGAGCAGCTGGATGCCGAGATAGGCGTCATGGTCCTGCCGGAGGGCAAAGACCCGGATGACGTGATCCGGGAGGACCCGCGGGAATGGGAGCGCCTGCTCCAGGGGGCCGCGCCCGTGGTGGACTACACCTTCGATCTGGTGGTCTCCCGGCTGGACGTCACCAAGGCCAGGGACAAGGCACAGGCGGTGGACCAGCTGCTGCCCCTGGTGGCGGAGATCAAGCACCCGGTGCGACAGGCGCACTACCTCCAGAGACTGTCGCGCGCGGTGGCCGTGGACGAGACCACGCTGGCGGCAGCGCTCAGCCAGATCAAGCCGAAGGCCCCCGGCCTGCGCCGCGAGGCCGGGCCGGCCCCGGTTTCCCGGCCGGCCCCTCACAATGCCCCGGGCGATCTGCTGGCCGAGTACTGCCTCTATCTGCTTTTCACCTACCCCGATCTGAGGAGCCATGCCTCCGATCTCCGGGTAGATTTCTTTGTGAACACCGAGGACCGGGAGATCTTCCTGGCCTGGCACGAGGCGGGAGACCTCGACCGAGCGCGCCAGGCGGTGGATGCGACCCTGGTCGAGCACCTGGATTCCGTAACATCCCGGAGCCTGCCGCCGCTCCACGGCGAGGAGCAGAAACGGGCGCTGCGGCAGTGCGCCAACCGACTTAGAGAGCGCTGGCTAAAGGATCGGAAGGCGAAGGAGCAGGTTTTGATATCGGAACTCGAAGCCGCCGGCAAGCCCACCGACCTGCAGGAGATACAGGAGTCGGCAGTGAAGCTCAACGCTGAACTAGGAGAGGTCTTCCTTCATGGCAAAGAAAAAAGGAAGAGGGCACGAGACTAGGGCGACGAAGATCGAGCGACCAGCAGCCAGGGCTCCCGCGAACGAGAGGAGGCCCAAGAAGCGCGTGACCGAGAAACCCGAGGCAACCAGGCCGGCGGTCGAGGCACCGCCGGAAAAAGAGAAGAAGACGGTCAAACCGGCCGCCCAGAGAGTGGCCGAGGAGACTGCAGCCAGGGCCGCCCCGGCCAGGGGGCGAGAGGCCAGCCAGCCCGCGGGCAAGGCCGCCAGGGCCGAGGAGCCGAAGGAGGCTCCCCGGGCGGCAAAGGGTAAGAAGCAGGCCGGGCCGTCCGCCGGCGAGAAGGCGCCGGCGCAGGAGAAGGCCTCCGGGAAGCCCCGCCCTGAGAAGGCCACGAAGGCGGCGGAGAGGGCCGGGGGCGGGGAGGCCAAAGCCGCCAGGCGCGCCAGGGGCGCGGCCAGGGAGGAAGAGGCGGCCGACAAGGAGACCGACGCCAGGGGCCGGAAGAGGGCCCAGGCGCTCACCATGGCCGGGTCCGAGCACTGGTACGCGGAGGAGCCCGAGGGTGGCGAGGGGGAGCCAGCAGAGGAGCCGGCGGAGGACATCTATGCCGTGGTGACGCCGGAAGCAGAGGTGGCCCCCGATGCGGCCCGCGAGGCGGGGCCGGCCGAGGGCAAGCCCCTGGATGAGCTCGAGATCGCCGATGACCCGGTGCGCATGTACCTGCGCCAGATCGGCCGGGTGCCGCTGCTCACCGCCGACGAAGAGAAGGTGCTGGCCCGCAACAAGGAGGAGAAGGACTACATCAACGGCATCAGGCAGGAGTTCCTGACCAAGTGGGGCCGGCCGGCGACGGCCGTCGATGTCATCACCGTAGTGCTGGAGAGGCTGGTGCACGTTCTTCCGCTGCTCCGGCGCGTGGAGCAGCAGCTCGGCATAAAGCCGGACGAGCGGCTGACCAGGAGGCTGACCGACCCGACGCTGCGGGCGGCGGTCGACCGGGAGCTGACCGAGCAGTTCATCATGCCCCTGTCCGAGGCCATGGAGGACACGCCTCCGGCCGTGGAGCAGATGGTCAAGGACCTGTCCCTGGCCAGCTCGCTGGTGCCCGCGGAGGTCCTGGCCATCATCGGCAAGCGGCGCACGGAGGCCCTGGCGCCGCTGCTGCAGGACCCCGAGTTCCTGGAGAAGCTCAAGCCCATGGAGGAGAAGCTCGAGTTCTACCTCAAGAGGATCGACTTCGCCGGCCGGCTGGCCGAGGAGCGACTGGTGGAGGCCAACCTGAGGCTGGTGGTCAGCGTAGCCAAGAAGTACGCCGAGAGGGGCATGTCCTTCCTGGACGTCATCCAGGAGGGCAACATCGGCCTGCTGCGCGCCGTGGAGAAGTTCGACTACCGCCGGGGCTACAAGTTCAGCACCTACGCCACGTGGTGGATCCGGCAGTCCATCACCCGCGCCATCGCCGACCAGGCGCGCACCATCCGCATCCCGGTGCACATGGTGGAGACCATCACCAAGCTCTACCGCACCAGCCGCCGCCTGGCCCAGGAGTACGGCCGCGAGCCCACCATCGAGGAGATCAGCCAGGAGATGGAGATGCCCCCGGAGAAGGTGGAGGAGATCATGAAGATCTCCCAGGAGCCCATATCCCTGGAGACGCCCATCGGCGAGGAAGAGGACAGCCACCTGGGGGACTTCATCGAGGACCGCAAGATAATGTCGCCCGTCGACACCGCCTCCTACGAGCTGCTGAAGGACCAGATCAGCGACGTCCTGGACACGCTCACGCCGCGGGAGCAGAGGGTGCTGCGCCTCCGCTTCGGGCTGGAGGACGGCCGCAGCCGCACGCTGGAAGAGGTGGGCAAGGAGTTCAAGGTCACCCGCGAGCGCATCCGGCAGATCGAGGCCAAGGCGCTGCGCAAGCTGCGCCACCCGACGCGGAGCCGCAAGCTGAAGGACTACCTGGAGTAGGAGCCCCTGCCTTGGAGCAGGGGGGCTCCCCTACTTCAGGCCGGACATGAGGCGCTTGGCCTTGCCGGGATCGCCGAGCTGCTTCATCATCTTCTGGACCTGACGGAACTGGTTCAGGAGCTGGTTCACGTCCTGGGAGGTGGTCCCGCTGCCCTTGGCGATGCGGCGGCGGCGGCTCCCGTCGATGATGTCCGGGTGCTGGCGCTCCTCTTTGGTCATGGAGCGGACGATGGCCTCCACCTTCTTCATCTGCTTCTCGTCCATGCCCTCCGGCAGCTTCTTGGCCACGGAGGACATGCCCGGGATCATCTCCAGCAGGTGGCCGATGGAGCCCATCTTCTTGACCTGCTGCAGCTGCTCCAGGAAGTCCTCGAAGGTGAAGCTGGCCGTGCGGATCTTCTTCTCCATGTCCTTGGCCCACTTCTCGTCCATGACCTTCTCCGCCTTCTCGATGAGCGTGAGCATGTCGCCCATGCCCAGGATGCGAGAAGCCATGCGGTCCGGGTAGTAGGCCTCGAGGGCGTCCACCTTCTCCCCCATGCCCACGAACTTGATGGGCACTCCGGTGACCGACTTGATAGAGAGGGCCGCGCCGCCCCTGGCGTCCCCGTCCATCTTGGTGAGAATCAGCCCCGTCACGCCGACCTTGGAGTGAAACTCCTCGGCCACGCGCACCGCCTCCTGCCCGGTCATGGCGTCGACCACCAGCAGGACCTCGGTGGGCTGGAGCACCTTCTTCACTTCCTGCAGCTCCGGCATCAGCTCGGCATCGATGTGCAGGCGGCCCTGGGTGTCCACGATGAGCCAGGTGCTCCCGGTCTCGCGGGCCCGCTGCAGGGCGTGGGCGCAGATGTCCGTGGGCTTCGATTTCTGGTCCTCGGCGTAGACGGGCAGGTTGAGCTGCTTGCCCAGGATGATCAGCTGGTCGATGGCCGCCGGACGCCGGGTGTCAGCCGCCACCAGCAGCGGGGTCTGGCCCGACCGCCGCAGGTGCAGGCCCAGCTTGGCCGCGGTGGTGGTCTTGCCGCTGCCCTGGAGGCCCACCAGCATCATCACCGAGGGCGGCCGCCCCGCGGGGATGAGCGTGCTCTGGCCGCCGCCCAGCAGGGCCGTCAGCTCCTCATGGACGATCTTCACCACGTGCTGGGTGGGGGTCAGGCTCTTCAGCACCTCCTGCGTGAGCACGCGCTCCCGCACCCTGGCAGTGAAGTCCTTGACCACCTTCAGGTTGACGTCGGCCTCCAGGAGCGCCAGCCTCACCTGGCGCAGCGCCTCGTCAACGTCCTTCTCGGTCAGGCCGCCCTTGCCGGACAGCTTCTTGAAGACGTTGCCGATCTTTTCCGACAGGAGATCGAACATCGCTCATCGCCCCCAGGGAACCATTTTATCCGCTGCCTGCCCAAAAGGAAAGGCTGCCGCGCGGGTGGCCCCGGCGCGGGCGCCCGGGGCCTGGGACGGCGGCCTGGCGCCCTTTGACAGCGCGCTCGCCGGGGGCCTATCATCTTCTGTGGAAGCCACCGTGTCAACCAACGCATCATCGTCCGGCAGCCACCCCCTGCCGCTGGACTACATCTTCCACCCCCGCTCCATCGCCGTCGTGGGGATCTCCGACGACATCACCAAGCTGTGGATCAGGCGGCTCTACTTCGACTCCCTCGTAGAAGGCGGGTTCCCGGGCCGCATCTACCTGGTCAATCCCAAGGGGGGAGAAATGGCCGGCTACCCCATCTACCGCAGCCTGTCCGAGGTCCCGGGTGAGGTGGACCAGGTCATCGTGTCCATCCCGGCCAGGCACACGCCGGCCCTCCTGGAGGAATGCCTGGCCAGGGGGGTCAAGGTGGCCCACATATTCTCCTCCGGTTTCGCCGAAACGGGCGAGCCGGACCGCGCCGCCCTCCAGGACCAGCTGGTGGCCATCGCCCGCAGGGGCGGCCTGCGCATCATCGGACCCAACTGCCTGGGCCTCTACTACCCCCGGGGCCGCATCAAGCTCAGCCCGGACTTCTCCATGGAGCCCGGCCCCATAGGCTACCTGTGCCAGAGCGGCGGCAACGTGGACTACGCGGTGCGCCACGCCACCTCGCGGGGCCTCCACTTCAGCAAGGTGGTCAGCTACGGCAACGCCAGCGACATCAACGAGTGCGATCTCCTGGACTACTTCGCCGCCGATCCCGAGACGAAGGTCATCGCGGCCTACATCGAGGGGGTCAGCGACGGCCGCCGCTTCGCCCGGGCCCTGGCGAAGGCGGCCGCGGCCAAGCCGGTGGTGGTCTTCAAGGGCGGCTACACGGCGGGAGGCCTGCGGGCGGCCGCCTCGCACACCGGTTCCCTGGCCGGGGCCGACGCCATCTGGAGCGGGGTCCTCAGGCAGGCGGGGGCCTTCCGGGTGTACGGCATCGAGGAGATGGTGGACATGCTGATGGCGCTGCTGCGGATGGCGCCTCCTGCGGGCCCCGGCACCTGCGTGCTGGGCCACGGCGGAGGGGCCAGCGTGATGGCCACCGACGAGGTGGAGCAGGCGGGCCTGGCGATGGCGCCCATGCCGCCCCGGGTGAGGGACGAGCTCGCCAGCTTCATCGACCTGGCCAACAGCATGCTGCGCAACCCGGTCGACGTCAGCCCGCTGGCCGGCATCGAAGGCTTCCAGCTGCTGGCCGACATGGGCGGGCGAAAGCCGGTGGACGTGCTCCGGGACCGGTCAG
Source organism: uncultured Chloroflexota bacterium (assembly GCA_937860285.1). Taxonomy (GTDB): domain Bacteria; phylum Chloroflexota; class Dehalococcoidia; order UBA2247; family RBG-13-53-26; genus JAFGCL01. The sequence goes on along the minus strand of CALMBS010000291.1, from coordinate 5,774 downwards.
CTGCCCCGCTGGGCGGCAACTGGGGCCGGCTGAACCAGGCCATGGAGACCTGGCCGGGGCTGGACCTGGTCATCTACCAGCATGGATTTGACATAAGCCCGATGCCGATAGACGACTTCGTCGTGGCCGGGTCCATAGGCCCCCTGGTCCTGGCCTCCCGCGAGTGCCGCATGCCAAAGGCCATCGTCCTCCACTCCTTCGGCAACGACCAGGCCTGGAAAGCATCGGAGGCCATACGCGGGCTCTGCGCCGAGTTCGGGCTGCCGCTGTTCCTGTCCATGAGGGGGGCGGCCAATGCTGTACGCCGGCTGATCGACTACAACCGGGCCTTCCCGGAGCGCCTGGCCGGCGTCCGCGAGAAGCCGTGAGACGCAGTTCCAGAGTCACCGCCCCCTGGAGACTCCTGATCGGCGACGTGCGCTCGCTGCCGAAGCGCCTGCGCGGTTCGGACACCGCGGTGGGCATCGCCCTGGCTATCGTGGTTGGCCTTCTGGCCGGCCTGGGCGCGGTGGGGTTCGTATACCTCATCAAGCTGTTCCAATGGCTGTCCTTCAACCGGGGATCTGATGTCCTCGGTTTTCTTGGTGACTACTACGTCATCCTCCTGCCCACCGCGGGCGGGCTTCTGGTGGGCCTCATCATCCACCTCCTGGCGCGCGAGGCCAGGGGCGACGGCCCGCCCCAGGTGATGGAGGCCGCGGCGGTCAGAGGCGGGCGCATCCGCTCCAGGGTGGCGATAGTGAAGGCCCTGGCCTCCTCCATCTGCATTGGCAGCGGTGGGTCGGTAGGGCGCGAGGGACCGGTCATCCAGATCGGCTCCTCGCTCGGCTCCACTGTGGGACAGTGGCTCCGGCTGCCCGAGGAATGGACGAGGACCTTGCTGCTGTGCGGGGCGGCCGGAGGTGTCTCGGCCATGTTCAACGCGCCCATCGGCGGGGTCTTCTTCGCGCTGGAGGTCCTGCAGAGGCGGCTCGCGGCCGCCAACCTGGCCTACATCGTCATCAGCTCGGTAACAGCGAACCTGGTGGCCCACAGCTTCCTCGGCGACACGCCCTCCTTCTCCATACCTCCCTACCACATGAACAGCCACTGGGAGATGGTCCCCTACGCGGTGCTGGGCATCCTCTGCGGTGTGGTCGCGGCCATCTTCATCTGGTTCTTCTTCAAGTGCGAGGACCTGTCCGCCAAGGTGAAGCTCCCGCCATGGGTCAAGCCCGCCATCGGCGGCCTCTTCGTCGGGCTCATCGGCGTATCATATTTCGATGTCCTGGGCGTGGGATACGGGGGGGCCTACGGGGCCGGGGGCGTCTTCGAGGCGCAGGGTGCGGTGGACAAGGCCCTGCTCGGGGAGATCGGGCTGGCCACACTGGCCGTGCTGATGGGCCTCAAGATACTCTCCACGTCATTGAGCCTGGGCAGCGGCGGCAGCGGAGGCACCTTCGCCCCCTCCCTCTTCATAGGCTCCATGCTGGGGGGAGCCTTCGGGCTGGTGGTGCAGAGGCTCTTCCCTTCCATCGCCGCCACTTCGGCCGCCGAGGCCTCGGGGTCCTACGCTTTGGTGGGAATGGGGGCCCTGTTTGCTGCGGTGGTCCACGGGCCCATCACAGCCATCATCCTGCTGTTCGAGATGACGCGGGACTACAGTCTCATTGTGCCGCTGATGACGGCCGTGGTCCTCAGTGTGGCCGTGGCCAGGGGCCTGAACCGCGACTCGATCTACACCGCTGTCCTGACCCGGCGCGGCGTCGACATACCCCGAAGGAGGGCCACCGACGCCATGGCCACCATCACCGTGGGGGAGGCCATGACCCGCGATTTCCCCACCGTTACGCCGTCAATGCCCGTGACGGAGCTGGTGGAGAAGGTCCATGCCACCGGGCATCACGGCTTCCCGGTGGTGGACCAGAACGGCAACTTCTGCGGCATTGTCACGCTGCAGGACATCGAGGAAGCAACGTCCGAAAAGACAGCGCCTCTCACCGCCATGGACATCGCCACCAGGTCCCCCATCGTGGCCTACCCCGACCAGTCTATCAGGGAAGCCCTGGCGCAGCTGGGGGGCAGGGATGTGGGGCGCATCCCGGTGGTGGACCGGGACAACCCCCGCAGACTGCTGGGCGTCCTGCGGCGGCACGATGTCCTCAGGGCGTACCGGAAGGCTATTGAGCCGGACACTGCCGCCTGACGCGGACTCGCCTTGACGGTGCGGCTATCCCCGGGCGGTGCCCCGCAGCGCCCGCTCCAGCGCCCCGCGCCAGGCGGCGCGGAGGTCATCCAGCCGGACATTCATCAGCCCCTCGATCGCCAGCCGCGTCCCGCGGACCTGGCCCAGCTTCATCAGGCGCACGCCGCGGCGGGCGGCCTCCTCCTTCAGCCGGGCGGCCTGCGCCGGCGGCACCGAGATGACGAAGCGGGACGGCCCTTCGCCGAAGAGGCAGGCGTCCAGCCGGCCCTTGACCTTCCAGGCGCCCTTGAAACCCTTCTCCCCCAGGATGCAGCATTCCGCCAGGGCCACCCCCAGGCCGCCGTCCGAGCAGTCGTGCGCGGACTTGACGACCCCCGAGCGGATGAGAGCCAGGCAGCAGCCCTGCGCCCTCTTCTCCACGCCCAGGTCGATGACCGGCCTGCCGCCGACCATTCCGTGCACCAGCTCCAGGTACTCGCTGCCGGCCAGGCCGTCTGCTCCCCGCGTGAGCGCGGAGCCACCGTCCCCACCCAGCAGGAAGACCAGGTCGCCTTCATCCTTGAAGCCGCTGGTGCAGTGCCGGGAGATGTCCTCGATCAGGCCCACCATGCCCACCACGGGCGTGGGGTACACCGGCTTGCCCTTCGTCTCGTTGTACAGGCTGACGTTGCCGCTGATCACCGGGGTGCAGAGCGCCCGGCAGGCAGCCGCCATGCCGCGGATGGACTCTTTGAGCTGGTAGTAGACGTCCGGCTTGTCCGGGTTGCCAAAGTTGAGGCAGTCGGTGATGGCCAGGGGCTCCGCCCCGGTGCAGACCAGGTTGCGGGCGGCCTCCGCCACCGCCATGGCGCCCCCGTGATACGGATCGAGATAGCACAGCCGCCCGTTCCCGTCGGCGGTCAGGGCAATGGCCTTCCGGGTATCCTTGATGCGCAGCACGGCCCCGTCGCCCCCGGGAGGGACCACGGTGTTGGTCTGCACCTGGTGATCGTACTGGCGGTACACCGCGTGCTTGCTGGCGATATTGGGGCTGGCCAGCAGCCGCAGCAGGATCATCTGGCACTCGCTTGGGGCCAGGTCGGGGAGCCCCTCCAGGTCCAGGGCCTGGACCTTCGCCAGCCAGGCCGGCTTCCGGCAGGGCACCCGGTACAGCGGGGGGTCGGTCAGGATGGCCACCGGCGCATTGGCCACCACCTTCTTCCCATCCCTGATGCGCACCATGCCGTCATCGGTGACCCGCCCGATGATATCCGAGTGCAGGCCCCAGCGGTCGAAGAGCGCCTTGACCTGCTCCTGGCAGCCCTTCTTGACCACCACCAGCATCCGCTCCTGGGACTCAGAGAGCATGACCTCGTAGGGGTTCATCCCCTGCTCGCGCCGCGGCACCAGCGCCGTGTCGATCTCGATGCCGCTGCCGCCCTTGGAGGCGGACTCCACCGCGGAGCTGGTCAGTCCCGCGGCGCCCAGGTCCTGCACGCCCACGATCCAGTCGGTCCGGGCCAGCTCCAGGCAGGCCTCGATGAGCAGCTTCTCCATGAAGGGGTTGCCCACCTGCACGGCCGAGCGCAGCTCCCCCTGGTCCTCGAAGGTCCGCGAGGCCAGCCCCGAGGCCCCGTGCAGGCCGTCCCGGCCGGTGTCGGCCCCCACCAGCATCAGCAGGTTGCCCGCACCCCTGGCCACGGCCTTGACCATCCGGTCGTGGCGCACCAGGCCCACGCACATGGCATTGACCAGGGGGTTCTCGGCGTACGAGGGCGAGAAGTAGATCTCGCCGCCGACATCCGGGATGCCCAGGCAGTTGCCGTAGGAGGCGATGCCCCCCACCACACCGTTGAAGAGGTAGCGGTTGCGGGCGTCCTGGAGCGGCCCGAACCGCAGCGAGTTGAGCAGGGCGATGGGCCGGGCCCCCATGGTGAAGATGTCCCGGACGATGCCGCCCACCCCGGTGGCCGCCCCCTGGAAGGGCTCTATGGCCGAGGGGTGGTTGTGGGACTCCATCTTCATGACGACCGACAGGCCGTCGCCGATGTCCACGGCGCCGGCGTTCTCCTCGCCGGCCTTGACCAGCACCCTCTTGCCCGTGTTGGGGAACAGCCGGAGCAGCGGCTTGGAATGCTTGTAGCCGCAGTGCTCGCTCCACAGCGAGCCGAACATCCCCAGCTCCACCTCGGTGGGCTGGCGGCCCAGCCGTTGCACGATGAGCCGGTACTCGGCCTCGCTCAGGGCGATCTCGTCGAGGGTCTCTTTGGAGACGGGCACGGGTGGGCCCCCTCTCTATGCCTTGTTCTTCTGCAGACGGGACAGGCCGGGGATGGACTTGAACCAGTCGCCGTGTTCCCACATGACCAGCAGCTCGCCGGCCACGAAGATGGAACTGTAGGCGCCGGCCACGATGCCGACGAAGAGCGCCAGCAGGAAGCTGCGGATGGGCCCGCCGACTATCAGGTAAACAGTGAGCACCGCCAGGACCGTGGTGATGGTGGTGTTCAGCGAGCGCACCAGGGTCTCCGAGATGCTGAAGTTCACCAGCGCGTCGTAGTCGCCGCCGCCGATGCCCCGGGCCTTGTTCTCCCGGATGCGGTCCAGCACCACGATGCTGTCATTGACGCTGTAGCCGATGATGGCCAGCATGGCGGTGATGAACAGGGGGTCGACCTCCCAGTCCGCAAACCGCCCCACCAGGGCGAAGATGCCGAAGGTCAGGCAGGTGTTGAACAGGAGGGCCACCACCACCGCCGCGCCGTAGCGGATGGAGTGGGGCACCTTGCGGAAGGCCCAGGTGATGTAGACCAGCATGACGGCCGCCGCCACGACCACGGCGATGGTCGCGTCGCGGGTGGTCCGGGAGGCGATGGCCGGCGAGATGTAGCCCGTCTGGTCGGTCTTGACCTCTCCGATCTCATCCAGGCCCTGCTTCAGGGCCTCCTGCTCGTCTTCCCCCATCTCCCCCATGCGGATGAGGTAGTCACCCCCCGTTTCCTGTACCCGGCCGGACATCCCGCCGTAGCCGAGCTCCTCCAGCTTGCCGACCACCGTATCCATGCCGGTGCCTTCGTCCGGCGCCAGCAGCACCTGGAAGCCGCCCTTGAAGTCCCAGCCGAGCCTCAGCCCGCCCGGGGTGAAGGCCAGGATGATGCCCAGGACCATGATGATCACGGCCGCCAGCAGGAACCAGCGCCTCTTGCCGGCGAAATCAAACAACTCTGGCCTCCGCCCTCTCCTCGACCCCGAACAGGGCCATCTTCTTGGAGAACCGGCTACCGGCCACCACCAGCAGCAGGGTCTTGGAGACCACGATGGCGCTGAACATGCTCACCGCCACGCCGATGAAGAGGGTGACGGCGAAGCCCATGACCACGGTAGCCGTCGGTATACTGCTGCCGAACCAGTAAAGGATGCCGCAGGCGATGAAGGTGGTGATGTTGCTGTCCCGGATGGCCAGCCAGGCCCGGCTGAACCCGGTGTCGATGGCCGCCTTGACCGTGCGCCCGGCGCGCAGCTCCTCCTTCATGCGCTCGAAGATGAGCACGTTGGCATCCACCGCCATGCCCAGCGACACGATGAAGCCGGCGATGCCGGCCAGGGTCAG